>NZ_JBHLZP010000055.1:0-31150 GCF_042429965.1 Actinoallomurus acaciae | reverse complement strand
CCAGCGCATCCTCGCCCTCAACACCGCCATCTGGCACAACTGGCTCATCGACGCACCCGTCAAACGATCACTCACCGCCTACGACCACTAACCACCAGCCCACACACAATTCCCATCAACGATCTAGGTGGAGCAGACGCCGGGTGAGGTCGCGCAGGCGCGCGGCGCCGGGCAGGTCGTTGGCCCGCCCGGCCCGCAACTGCACCACGGGAGGCACGCGCCGCCGACTGGTCCTGGGACAGGATCTCGGCCGCCGTCGGCGGCGCGCCGAACGGCGAGACCCTGCGCCGCGACTTCGGTGGCGGCAAGGAACCAGCGTCGTGAGCGAGGGACCGCGCCGCCGGTACGCGACGGCCGGACACCGGCCCACACCGACGGTCGCCGTAATGGGCACGCGGTGACCAGCCACCTCCAGGACATCGAGCCGCCTCGACACGAAGGCGCAGCGGGCACCGGGCGGCACGCGCAGGCACCGGCCCGGTGACCCCTGCGGGATCAGCCGGTCGGTGCGGGGGCGGGCGCCGGGACCGCCGGGGCGTTCCAGTCGATGGTGTGGCGCTGCTCCCAGCCCATGGACTTCTCGATGTTCATGACCTTGAACGCGAGTGGCATCAGCAGCGACATGGCCCGGCGCGTGAGCGGTCCCGGGGTCTTGGTGTGGTTGACCTTCCTGCCGCGTGACGTGATCCGCTCGACCCGGGTGCGGCGTAGGTCCTCGTACGCGGCGAATGCCGAGGGTGGGTCGGGCAGGTCGCGCAGGCAGCGGGCCAGTTCGATCGCGCTCTCGATGGCCAGTGAGGCGCCCTGCCCGGTGCTGTTGGACGGTGCGTGCACGGCGTCGCCGACCAGCACCATGCGGCCGCGATACCAGTGTGGCACGGGCGGCATGATGTGCAGCGCCCCGACGACCTGCAGGGTCTCCGGCGTCGTGCGTTCGGCCAGCAGGCCGCCGGGGGCGTCGCCCGCGTACGTCTCCCGCAGCGTGCGCAGCCATTCCCCGGCCCGGATCGCCCGTGCCTCGCTCAGCGTCATGTACGTGCGCGAGGGCAGGTTGGCGCCCCACGCGACCCCGCCGCCCGGCTGCGGCCAGTACAGGTAGTAGGCGCGGCTGCCGTAGGCGAAGGTCATCGTTCCGGGTTCCAGGTCCAGGTCGACGTCGGCGTGCCCGCCGAAGCCCAGCAGGCCGGTGAAGTCGGGGCCGGGCGCGTCCGGGTCGATCAGGGTGCGGACGGTGGAGCGGACCCCGTCGGCCCCGATCAGGATGTCGGCCCGGGCGCTGGAGCCGTCGGCGAAGCGCGCGGTGACGCCGTCCGGGTCGTCGTCGGCGCCCGCCAGGCGCTTGCCGTACGCGAACCGCACACCGGCGGCGAGCGCCCGTTCCCGCAGCACCCGGTGCAGGTCGCCGCGTTCGACCACCTGGAGGGGCGGCACGCCCGCCAGGCCGGGCAGCGCGCGGGGTTCTCCCCGGCCGAGGCTCATGGCCGTCCGCCGTATCGGGACGGCGATGTCGCGGACGGCGTCGCCGGCGGCGATGACGCCGAGCGCCGCGAGGCCGTTCGGCGCGAGGGCGAGCGCGCCGCCGATGCCGTCCGGCCCGGCCGGGTAGGCCTCGTGGACGGTCGCCTCGACGCCCGCCTTGACCAGCGCGGTGGCCACGACGGGACCGGCGATGCCGCCGCCGATGACGATCGCGGTACGTACCTTGGACATGGTTCTCTCCTGTGGGGTGCGCCGACGCGGGGCGCCGGCGTGCGGTGGGTGAACGCGAACCGTCCCGCCGGAGAGAACCCGGATATCCTTTGATCGCCACCTCAGGGCCGGGTTCGTGTTCGCGGGCTTCGGTTCGAGGAAGGTCCCGGTGGCGGTGTTGCCGCACCGCCACCGGGCCAGATCGGGGAACCTCCCGGGGTCAGTCCGGTGGCAGCCCCCTCTCGGCGATCTCCGCCACCTCGTCCGGCATCTCGCCGGTCTGATGCCACGCCTGCCAGCCAGCGAGGTCCGGGAACGCGCCGGACGTCAGCTCGCCGAGCAGCGAACGGCTCCAGGCCGCCTCCGCCTCCAGCATCGCCAGGCCGTACTCGTTCTCGACGAGGAACAGCCGGGGAACGCCCTCCTCGCCGCTGCGCGCGATCGAGGCCCGCTGGGCGTCGATCGACTCCTCCAGGCGGCCGAGCCGCTCCCGGAGCAGGGCGATCGCCTCCTGCGGGGTCAGCACGGCGAGCACGGACAGACCCGCCGCGAACCTCGGGTGTTCGGCCTGCGGTGTGGCGATCAGCTCCCGGGTCCACTCGACCAGCTCGCGCCTGCCCGCCTCGGTGATCGCGTAGATCGTGCGCTCCGGGCGGGCACCCGCGCGGTCGGTGCCGACGACCTCGAGGAAACCGTGCTTTTCCATGTTCTGGACGACGGTGTAGAGCGAGCCCCACTTGATGTCCATGTCCTGGTCCTTGCCACGGGCACGCATCACGGAGGCCATCTCGTACCGGTGCATGGGCCGGGTGTAGACGGTGGCCAGCACCGCGAGGGCCAGCAGGTTGCCGACCTTCCGCTTCTCGGCCACGACGCCTCCCGGTTACTCGCCTACGAATATACGTGTACGAGTAATGCGCCACAAGACCGGCGGATGACGCCTCGGGTCAGTCGAGGACCTCCAGCAGCACCTTGGCGAACTCCTGCGGCGACTCGACCGCGCCGAGGTGCCCGCCCGGGAACTCGACGAGACGCGATCCGAGCAGGTCCGCGAGCCGGGCGACCGGGCCGTGGAGCGGCACCTGGCCGCGCGAGTCCCGCCCGGCCGCCGGCACCAGTTTGCGGGCGACGCGGCCGAGCGCGGCCAGGTCCGGAACGGTCGAGGAGAACGGGACCAGCATGTGCCCCAGGAACACCGGCAGGTTGGCGTGCATCCGGGGGGCCATCTCCCGGATCTCGGGCGGCGGTTCCGCCGGCCGCTCCGCGGGCGGGCCTCCCAGCCCCTCGCCGAACCGGGCCATCGCCGCACCGGCCCCTTCGGTACGGAAGACCTCGCGCACTTCGGCGAACAGCGCCCGGTGCGGGGCGGGATCCTCCAGGAGTCCGAGCAGCGGCGGCTCGTGCGCGACCACGCGGCGCAGCCGCTCGGGGTGCCGGGCCAGCAGGTCGACCGCGACGATGGCGCCGGAGCTGCAACCGAGCACGGAGGCCTCCTCGTGCGGGGCGAGCAGATCGAGCAGGCGGCGGGCGTCGTCGCTCCACACGTCCACCTTCTGGTCGGTGAGCGGGGCGTCGAGGGGGCTGCGGGACAGGCCGCGCGGGTCGTAGGTGACCACGGTGTGGTGGGCGGCCAGGTCCGCGGCCATGCCCGCGTACAGTCCGGCGTCGGCGGCGCCGCCGGGGATCAGCAGCAGGACCGGTCCGGCGCCGTACGTCTCGTAGTGGAGGGTGGCGCCGGGCACCTTGAGCGTGCCGGTCAGGGGTGTGTTCATCGTGTGTCCTCCTCGCGTCGGGACGGCCAGTTCGCCAGGAGCACGTGGAGCGCGTCGAGCGAGCGCGACCAGGACTCCCGGACGTCGCGGGGGTGGCTGAACCCCTCGCCGAGCTCCAGGTGGATGTAGCCGTGGAAGGCGGCGCGCAGCAGGCGGCCGGCGTCGGTCAGGTCGGGCTCGGCCAGGCCGTAGGCGTGGAGCATCCCGTGGGTCAGCTCGATGCTGCGGCGCAGTCCTACGGAGTCGGCGGCCTCCTCCGGCGTGAGCCGCAGCTGGGTCGCCGCGTAGCGGCCGGGATGGTCGAGCGCGTACCCCCGGTAGGCGTCGGCGAAGGCGACGAGTGCCTCCTTGCCCGCCCGGCCCGCCACCGCCACGCCGATGCGCTCGGTCATCTCCTCACCGGCGAGCAGCGCGATCCGTACGCGAAGGTCCCGCAGGTTCTTCACGTGGGAGTACAGGCTGGCGTCCTTCACGCCGAAGCGACGCGCGAGCGCCGAGACGGTGACGTGCTCGAACCCGACCTCGTCCGCCATCTCCGCCGCCGCCTCCGTGAGCCTGACCGCGCTGAGACCGGCACGGACCATGCGCCACCTCCTGACCTAGAGCCTCTAGGTATGAGCCTAGGGCTCCTAGCTCAGGTCGCGCAAACGGGCCACCACCAGGACCGGAACGGACTACGACAGGAGCCCGTCCACGAGGGCGCGCACCCTCGTGGCGTACGCGTCGCGGGCGGTCGGCTCCTCCCCACCTCGCTCAGCCGGTGGAGTGAAGGCGCTGGTCAGGGTCGTGGGCAGCAGCATGGCCGGGGCGGTGGTGCCGTCGAGCCGGGGCGCCGGCGTCGCGGCCCTGCCGGCGGCGCTCTTCGCCGCCGTCTACGGAGGCCTCTCGCGGAGGGAACCGGCATGACCGGAGGGCGGCGCGTCGCCGCCCGGGCGCCGGGTCGTTCGAACCACCCGGCGGTCTCCACGGGGGACCCGGCAGGGCCGCGCCCGGCAACGTCAGTCGCCGGGCAGGCGGCCGCCGCGGGTGCGCAGCGTGGTCCTGCCGCGGAGGAGGCGGCGCATCGTGCCGTAGCTCACGTCGAATCGCTGAGCGACCTGGCGGATGCTCCAGCCCTGCTCGTACAGGCGTACGGCGTCGTCGGCGCTCGGTTCTTCGGGGGCTCGCGACTCGGCGAGGAGCGCGCGCAGGCTCCCGCGGGTGTAGCGGCGGTGGCCGCCCGGCGTACGCAGGGGGGACAGGCGGCCCTCGCGGGCCCAGCGGGCGATCGTCGTCGTACGGACGCCGAACAGCTCGGCGACCTCACGGGGCTTGAGCAGGTCGTCGTCGGGAGGGAACGCGTCGGGGAGCACGGTTTCTTTCCAGGGAGAGGGGGGTCGATCGAGGGGAGCCGGAGTCACATGCGGAGGCCGGACGGCGGGGGCTCCGGCTCCTCGGCGGCGTCGGCGATCGCCCACACCGTCTTGCCGCCCCGGTCCTCCAGCCGCCAGCCCCAGTCCTTCGAACATCCCTCGACCAGCAGCAGCCCGCGCCCGTCCACCCGGTCGACCGAACGCCGCCGGCGGTCGGGCAGCGCCTCACTCGTGTCCCAGACCTCGATGAGTACGGTGCCGCCCTGGCGGGTCAGGGAGAGATGGAAGACCTCGCCGATCTTGGTGGCGTTGGTGGCCAGTTCGGCCACGATGATGAGCGCGTTGTCGAGGGCCTCGCCGAGCGCCCAGTCGGCGAGCGCGATCCTCGTCAGGAGCCGCGCCTGTTCGGCCGCGATCGGATGCGGCGGCAGGGGGAATCGGTGGACGCGGCTCTCGCCGATTGGCGGCCGCCATGCCGTCTCTGCGGCTTCGTGTATCGCTCGCAATTTTCGCCTCTTCATTTTTCCGAAATCCGGCGACCAGCCTCACACGGGCGATTACACTGAGCGACGAACCATCGAAGACCGGTTCCGCACCCCCTTTCTAGAATAACGAAACCGCGTGAATGCGGTTTCGCTTTGGAGGTCCCATGGTCGCCCGACGCGAGCCGTACGAGGTCCCGGCGATCCGCGCGTTCGCCACCGAATTAACGGCCTGGCGCGGCACGATGTCCAAGGTCGAGCTGGCCGAGCTGCTCGGCTACACGCCTCAGCTCATCGGCCAGATCGAGGCCGGAAAGAACATTCCGTCCGAGAAGTTCTCCGAGGACTCCGACTTCTTCTTCAAGACCAACGGTCTCTTCAAACGACTATGGAAACTGATCATGGAGACCCGGCGACTGGCGGTCCTGCCGCCAGGCTTCTCCAAATATATTCAACTAGAGGCCCAGGCGAGCACGATGCGAGCCTACAGTCTCGTACTCATTCAAGGACTGCTCCAGACAGAGGAGTACGCCCGCGCGATTCTGCTGGCTCTGCAACAGCCGGATACGGTCGATCAATTCGTGAACGCACGCATAGAACGGCAAGCGATCCTCACCCGGGAAAAGCCGCCGCGTCTATGGGTCACCATCGACGAGCGGGCCCTGCGTTGCATGATCGGCGGCCGAGAGGTGATGCGCGGCCAACTCCAGCACCTGCTGGAAGTTTCCAAGCGCCCCAACATCATGCTCGACGTCGTGCCACAGAGCGCGGACTCCCACGTGGGCCTGGAAGGCGACCTCGTACTCCTGGGTTTCGACAACGAACCCGATATCGCCTATACCGAATCGTCTGGGCGTGGCCAGGTTGTGGAGGATGCGGCGGGCGTGTCCGAGTTCCAAGTAAGGTACGACTTGATCAGGGGGCACGCCCTTCCCGTGGCGGAGTCCCGCAAATTGATCGAGTCGATCCTGGAGGGCCTATGAACTCCCTTGACTGGCGTAAGAGCAGCCGCAGCGGAGCCAGCGGAGGTAACTGCGTCGAGGTCACCGCCCTCTGGCGCAAGAGCAGCCGCAGCGACGGCAGCGGCGGCAACTGCGTCGAGGTCACCGTCGTGGAGTCGTCTCAGGCTTGATCAGTTGGAGCGACTCGTGTCGTCCCCCAACCAGCGCGTCAGGGCGGCTTCCAGGCCGGCGGGGTCACTGACACCGTCGGCCGAGGCCCACGCCACGAAGCCGTCGGGACGTACCAGCAGGGCACTCACCCCGGCGCCGTCCGCACCGCCCCGTACCAGCTCCAGACGCCCGGCGTACGGCCTGGCCAGGGCGGCCAGCTTGTCGTCCCCGGCGAGGTCGACCAGCAGGGCCCGGCCCCCGTGGGCATGGTCGGCGAGCCGCGTGCCGTCGTCCAGCCGGAGATCGGGCATCGTCCCACCGACCAGCGGATGGCCGCCCCCCAGGTCGTAGCGCTGCCACAGGCCGGAGATCCGCTTCACGTAGTAGGTCGCCCCGTCCCGGGTGCCGAGGAAGTCGGTGACCACGCTCCTGAGCGCACTGCTGTAGGCGTCGCCGCGCATCACGGCCACCTGCGCACGCGTCCAGTCGAGCACCCAGGCGCCGATCGGATGCCGTTCGGCGGTGTAGGTGTCGAGCAGGCCCTCGGGCGCCCACCCCCGTACGGTGGCGGCGAGCTTCCAGCCCAGGTTGACGGCGTCGCCGATCCCCAGGTTCAGGCCCTGGCCGCTGAACGGCGAGTGCACGTGCGCGGCGTCGCCGCACAGCAGCACGCGACCGCGCCGATAGGTCGTCGCCTGCCGCGCGTGGTCCGTGAAGCGCGTGCCGCCGGCGACCTCGGTGACGCGGACGTCGACACCGCTGGCGCGCCGCAGGCTGGCCTCCATCTCGGCCGCGGTGACCGGGGTCTCCCGGTCCGCCGGAGGGCCGTCCAGCTCGACGGTGCGCACCCGGCCCGGCATCGGCCCGTAGACGTAGACGCCGGTCGAGGTGTGCTGCCAGCCTCGCCCCAGGCGCTCCGCCCCCTCCACGGTGCCGACCGCCTGGCGGACCGTGATCTGGGGGTCCGTACCGGGGAACTCGAAACCCCCCAGGCGCCGGACCAGGCTGCGGCCTCCGTCACAGCCGACGAGCCACGCCACGCGTACATCGTCGCCGCCGCGCAGGTGAACGGTGACACCGGCCTCGTCGGCGTCGAAGCCGCTCACCTCGACCCCGCGCCGGACCTCGGCGCCCAGCTCCGCCGCGCGCCTGCCGAGGATCTGCTCCAGCTCGACCTGGGGGACCAGCAGATACCAGGCCGGGCCACGGCCGCGCAGACGAGGATCGTCCTCGTCGACCGGGTCGGCCGGGACCTGAATCCCGCCGAAGTGCCCGACGAACGGCGGACGCGTCCGCTCCCCCTGGAACGGCGGCCGCCTCTTCACCGCCTCCAACGCGGGGAGCAGGCCGCGCCGTTCGAAGGCCTCGGCGGCGGCGGTGTTGATCCCCTCCGCCTTGAGCGCGGTGTCGGGCTCCGTCCGCCGTTCGACTACGAGGACCCGGACCCCCGCCAGCCGTAGTTCGGTGGCGAGCATCAGGCCGACCGGCCCGGCGCCCGCCACGAGCACGTCGTAGTTCGTACCGCCTGCGGTCGGCGTGGTCTTCATGGACATCTCTTCTCTTCTGGACACGAACACTATTCTATATTTCTGGAACGCTGATCGTGTCAACCCGAACAGTGCTCGTGCCGGGCTAGACTGGGGCGCATGGCATCGCCTCCTCAGCGACGGCGCGCGGCGCGGCACCAGCAGCCCCTGGCCGACGAAACCGGCGCCAACCGTCGCGGCCCGTCGGCGGGGCGCAAGAAGCGCATCACCGTCGACGCCGTCATCGAGACCGCGCTCGGCATCGTCGAGCGCGAGGGGTACGGCGCCCTGACGATGCGGCGTGTGGCGAGCGCCCTGGAGACGGGCCCGGCGTCGCTCTACGCCCACGTCGTCAACAAGGAGGACCTGGACGACCTCCTCATCGGGCGGCTCTGCGCCGAGATCGAGCTCCCCGAGCCCGACCCGCACACCTGGCGCACGCAGATCATCGGCGTCTGCACCCGGCTCCGTGATCAGTACCTGCGCTACCCCGGCATCTCCCTGGCGGCGCTCGCCGTGATCCCGACGAACGTGGAGACCCTGCGCGTCAGCGAGGGCATGCTCGGCATCGCGTTGGCGGGAGGCGTCGACCCGCAGACGGCCGCGTGGGCGATCGACGCCCTGTTCCTCTACGTCAACGCCTTCTGCCTGGAGTCCTCCCTGCGCGACAGGCGCGTCGACCAGGAGGGATGGACCGCCGACGGCGACGAGCTGTCACGCCGCTTCGCCGCGCTGCCCGACACCTTCCCCCACACCAAGCGCTACGCGGCCGAGCTGACCTCCGGCACCGCCCTGGACCGGTTCGAGTTCACCCTCAACCTGATCATGAACGGCCTCGGCGCTCGCCCCTAGCGTGTGCTCGGCGATCTGGTACATGTGATCACATGAGCGATGTCATCAACCTGATCGGTAAGACGGTGATCGTCACGGGCGCGTCATCCGGTATCGGCGCGGCGACCGCGCGGGCGCTGTACGCCGCCGGGGCGTCTCCCGTCCTGGCCGCACGCCGGGCCGACCGGCTGGCCGGGTTGGGCGACGAGCTCGGCGGCGCGCTGGCCCTCCCCACCGACGTGACCGATCCCGCGCAGGTACGCGACCTGGTCGCCGCCACCCTCGACCGGCACGGGCGCGTCGACGGCCTGGTGAACAACGCCGGCGCCGCCGTCCACGGCCCGATCGCCGACGTCGACCTCACCGAGTACCGCCGGGTTCTCGACCTCAACGTGGCCGCCCTCGTCGGTGTCACCCAGGCCGTGCTGCCGGCCATGCGCGAACAGCGGTTCGGACGGATCGTGAACATCAGCTCGGGCACCACCCGCCGGGTGGCGACCGGCGCCGGCGCCTACGCGGCGACGAAGTCGGCCGTCAACATGATCAGCGCGGTGCTGCGCGAGGAGCTGGCCGGGGACGGGATCGCGGTGTCGCTGCTGCTGCCCTCCGTCACCGCGACGGAGTTCGGCAACGGTATCTTCCGGATCGGCGGCGCCACGCCCCGGCCCGGCATGGTGGTGCACCACCCGGACTACGTGGCCGCCGTGGTGCTGCGGCTGCTGCGCACCGGCGAGGACACCTTCGACATCCCGCACGGCCCCGAACGGCCCGAAATCGCCCGCGTGCCCGGGTGACACCGCGCCGCGTGCGTGGTCACGGCTTTCGCGCGACACCCGCGAGGACGATGTGGTCGACCCCGTCGGCCGGCGTGAGGTTCGGGCCGTCGGGCCACCAGTCACGCAGGATGGTCAGGCCGGGATCGACGAACTCCATGCCGGTGAAGAACCGCTCGATCTCCGCCCGGCTGCGGAAGCTGCCCGAGCCCATCGAACTGTTGTTGAACACCTCGGAGATGTACTGGGCGATCCGGCTGCCCTCGCTGCCGTCCGCGGGATCGTGCCAGTGCGTCAGGGCGAGGTAGGACCCGGACGGCAGGAGCTCGACGTACTCCCGCATGATCTCGTGCGGGTGCTGCTCGTCCGCGACGTGGTGGATCGTCGAGCACTGGATCAGCCCCAGCGGACGCGTCAGATCCAGAAAACCGCTGATCGCCGGGTCGCTCAGCAGCTCGCGGGGACGCGTGAGGTCGCCCACCACGAACCGGGTGTTCTGGTTCTCCTCCAGCAGGGCCCGTCCGTGGGAGCCGACGATCGGATCGATGTCGACGTACACCACGCGAGCGTCACGGTTGAGACGCTGCACCGCCTGGTGCGTGTTCTCCGCCGTCGGCAGCCCCGAGCCGCAGTCGAGGAACTGGTCGATGCCCGCCTTGGACAGGAAGCGCACGGCCCGGATCAGCCAGGCGCGATGGTCCTGCGCGAACCGCAGGGTCTGCGGAATCTGCTCGATGACCTGACCGGCGACCTCACGATCGACCTCGAAGTTGTCCTTACCGCCGAGGAACACGTCGTACACGCGGGCGATGCTCGCCTTCGTCGGGTCGACCGGAGTCTTTTGTTCCCGCGTCAATGGGTTCCCTCCGTACGGGATCGATCAATATCCATGACCAGTATGGCGCGCAAGATCACCGATTACCGGCGCTTCCGCTCATCGGGCGCGATGTCCGAATTCGAGGGTTAGCCGTCCTTGCCGCCATCGGCCGGTACCGGCGAGGCTGGGCTCGTGGCTCCCCCGGATCGTCTCGTCCTGCTCGTCGTCTACCCCGGTATCCAGATGCTCGACGCCGTCGGGCCGGCCGAGGTGTTCTCGCTCGCGACGATGGGCCTGCCCGGGCACGGCTACCGGCTGCTCGTGGCCTCGCCGGACGGCCGGTCGGTGCGCGCGGACTCGGGCCTGCGGCTGGAGGTGGACGCCGGGCTCGCCGACGTCGACGAACCGGTGGACACCCTGATCGTGGCGGGCGGGTTCGGTTTCGACACCGCGGCCACGCCGGAGCTCATCGACGCCATCGGCTCTCTGGCGCGCCGCGCCCGCCGGGTGTGCTCGGTGTGCAGCGGCGCGTTCCTGCTCGCGGCGGCGGGCCTGCTGGCCGGACGGTCCGCCACTACGCACTGGCTGGTGTGCGGCGAACTGGCCCGCAGGTATCCGGACGTCACCGTCGAACCCGACCGGATCTTCGTACGGGACGGGAACGTCTACACCTCCGCGGGGGTGACCGCCGGCATCGACCTCGCGCTCGCGCTGGTCGAGTCCGACCACGGCACGGAACCGGCCAGGAACGTCGCCCGCGCGCTGGTGGTCTTCCTGCAACGGCCCGGCGGGCAGTCCCAGTTCTCCGCGCGCCTGGACCACGGGGTCGCGGCCGGCTCGCCGCTGCGCCCGGTGCTCGACGCGATCACCGCCGACCCCGCCGCCGACCACAGCGTGCCGCGGCTGGCCGAGCGCGCGCACATGTCCGAACGCCACCTCGGACGGCTGTTCGGCGAGCAGACCGGCACCACCCCGGCGAGGTTCGTGGAGCGCGTACGCGTCGAGGCCGCCCGTGACCTGCTCGAACACTCCGCGCTCTCGGTGGAGGGCGTGTCGCGGCGCAGCGGGTTCCGCAGCGACGAGACCATGCGCCGCGCGTTCCTGCGCGTGCTCGGCGTGGCGCCCGGCGACTACCGCGACCGTTTCCGGTCCGCCCATCCCCTACAGGAGGCTCACTGATGCAGATCGCCATCGTGCTCTATCCCGGGGTCACCGCCCTGGACGCACTCGGCCCCCACGAGGTGTTCCATCTCATGCCGGACGCGGAGGTACGGTTCGTCGGCGCCGAGCCCGGACCGGTCGCGGCCGACAGCGGCGTGCTGTTCCTCGGCGTCACGCACTCCTACGCCGAGACGCCCGCGCCGGACATCGTGCTGGTGCCCGGATCGTCCGTCGCGACCGCCACCGCCATGGCCGACAAGGAGCTGACCGGCTGGCTGCGCCGGGTGCACGAGACGACCGCCTGGACGACCTCGGTCTGCTCCGGCGCGCTGATCCTCGCCGCGGCCGGCATCCTGGACGGGGTGCCGGCGACCACGCACTGGCTCGTACAGTCGACACTCGGCGCGCTGGGCGCCGAACCGCGACCGGACGAGCGGATCGTACGGTCGGGAAGGATCGTCACCTCGGCGGGCGTGTCCGCGGGCATCGACCTCGCGCTGTGGCTGGCCGGCGAGGTCCACGGCCGCGAGCGCGCCGAGATCATCCAGCTCACCATCGAGTACGACCCACGGCCGCCGTTCGACGCCGGCCATCCGAGCAAGGCCGCCGAGCGCGTACGCCGGAAGGCACGCGCGGAACTGCTGCGCGCGGGCGCCAACCCGCGCGAGGCGATCGCCATCCCCCAGGTGCTGTGGCGTCGGGCGATCGGCGCGTTCCGCGCGTGAGCGTCGTCAGCGGGCCTCTCTGCGGCCGCGCAGGAGCGAGGCCACCGCGGCCAGCGCCGCGAGGCCGGCCGACACGGCGAAGACCACCACCAGGCCGTGGTGGAACGGCGTCGCGATCAGGTGCGGGAAGAACTCCCGGCCGGTGAGCGTCTCGCGATTCCCGGAAGAGAGCGTCGGCAGGGTGCCGGTGGGCGCGAGCAGGGACTCGATCGGGTTCACGCCGAGGATCGCGGCGAACAGCGACGACACCGGGGGAAGCGAGCCGACCTGGTGGGCGACGCCGGCGGACACGCCGTACCGCTGAAGGCCGCCGGTCAGCGTGTGCGGCAGGCTGCCCGCCAGGCCCGCGATCATCAGGGAGAAGAACACCCCGATCGACAGTGACGTGCCGGAGTTCTGGAACGTCGAGCGCATGCCCGACGCCGCGCCGCGCTGACGGGCGGGCACGCTGCTCATGATGGCCGAGGAGTTCGGCGAGCTGAACATGCCCGTACCCACCCCGTTCGCGGCGATGAGCAGGGCGAACACCCAGTACGAGAAGTCGGCGGGCAGCAGCATCAGCCCGACGAAGCTCCCGCCGAACACCACCATCCCGGCGGTGGCGAACCCGCGGGCGCCGAAGCGGTCCGACAACAACCCCGAGATCGGCCCGGCCACCAGGAACCCGCCGGTCAGCGGCAGCAGGAAGATGCCGGCCCACAGGGGCGTGTCGCTGTAGTCGTAGCCGTGCAGGGGCAGCCAGATGCCCTGCAACCAGATGATCAGGACGAACTGCAGGCCGCCCTGCGCGAGGCGGGTCGCGAAGCTCGCCGCGTTGCCCGCCGTGAACGCCCGGATGCGCAGCAGCCCGATCTGGAACATCGGCTGCGCCACCTTGGTCTCCACCACGGCGAACACCACGAGGAGCAGCACGCCGCCGATCAGCGCGCCGTACACCGTGGGGTTCGTCCAGCCCATGGCGTGGTGGCCGTACGGGTGGATGCCCTCGGTGATGGCGACGAGCACCGCGCTCAGCCCGACGGCGAACGTGATGTTGCCCCACCAGTCGATGCGGCCGGGGTTGCGCTCGCCGTTGTCGCGGAGCCGGAGGTACGCCCACAGGGTGCCGAAGACGCCGACCGGGACGTTGACCCAGAAGACCGCGCGCCAGTCCCAGATCGCCAGCACTCCCCCGGCCACCAGGCCGATGAACTGCCCGGCCAGGCCCGCGACCTGGTTGATGCCGAGCGCGAAACCGCGCTGCCGCGAGGGGAACGCGTCGGTGAGGATCGCGGCGGAGTTGGCGGTGAGCATGGAGCCGCCGATCGCCTGGAGCATCCGCCAGCCGATCAGCCACAGCGCCCCGTGCCGCCCCTGGAACGGATCGAACGACAGCAGGACCGACGCGACGGTGAAGACGAGGAACCCGGCGTTGTAGATCTTCACCCGGCCGTACATGTCGCCGAGCCGCCCGACGGGGACGACGAAGACCGCCTGGACGAGCCGGTACCCCATGATCATCCAGAGCAGGTAACCGACGTTGGCGGGCGCGAGCGGGTTCAGGTGGATGCCGCGGAAGATCGCCGGCAGCGCGATGAGGACGATGGAGCCGTCGAGCACGGACATGAACACGGCGGCGGTCGTGTTGGCGAGCGCGACCCACTTGTACCGGTCCCCCGGTCGCTCGTCGTCGTCGCCGTCGAGCCGGTCGGGCTCGCCCGGCCGGGTGGTGGCCGCCATCAGATGCTCTGCGCGAGACGCTCGATCAGCGGCGCCGCCGCCATGAGGTGCCGCTGTTCTTCGGGGGTGAACTCACCGGCCAGGACCTGGGCGATCTGCCGAATCCGCGCGGTGCGTTTGTCGCGCAGCAGCGCCCGGCCCGCCTCGGTCACCGAGAGGACGACGCGCCGCCCGTCCTCGGGATCGGGCCGCCGGTCGACCAGACCCCGCGATTCGAGGGCGCCGAGCGTGGCACCCATCGACTGCGGACTGATCTGCTCGGCGCGGGCCATCGCACTCGCGGTGGTCGGCCCGGAACGGTCGAGCCGCGAGAGCGCGGCCGTCTCGGGGAGGGTGAGCTCTTCTTGGACCGGAACCTGCCGCATCCGCCTGCGGAACATGCTCATGCTCACGAGCAGCGCCGCGGCGACGTCCTCCATACCTGGATCATCAGTCATATTCATAAGGCTAGCCTGATAAGACTGGCCTTATCAACATGACGTGCGATTCGCGAGCGCGACTGTGCGCCGACCTCCGTGCCCCGGGCACGCCCGCGTTCGCGTCGGTCAAGGGCGGCAGTCCGCCATCAGCCGTTGGTAGTAGGCGGCGGGGGGGCCGCCTGTTTTCGGTCGGGTCGGCTGGACGAAGAGCATGACCTGTCCGGGGGCCCACGGGTCCGCGGTGTTCACGTACCAGTTGCCGGGGATCTTGTCGCGGCCCACGTCGTGACTCTGATTCCCCTCGTCGTAGCGGAAGATCGGCGCCGTCACGTTGTGCTTCTTCAGTGTCGCGAGTGCCTCCTCGACGGTGCGGCCTCGGATGTCGACGCAGTGCAGTGCCTCTCCGGGCGCGAACGCGCTGTTGGTGCTGTTGTACTGCTCGCCCGGTCGCGCGGCGCGGCCGAAGGCGATGGTCGCACTGCCGTGGAAGCCGATCGGGATCTTCATTCCGACCGGGCAGGAGCCGCCGCCGGAGAAGCACTTCCCCCTACCGTCGATCATCTTGAACCCGGGGGCGTCCTGCGACATGACCACGGTCCCGGCGACCGACGGCGAGGCGGGGACCATGAGGAGATTGATCTTCATCCCGTGCGCGGCGAACTCCTTCTTGTACCGCGCGGGGTCGGCGAGCGGGTCCTTGACCTTGACGACCAGGTACTTGCCCTGCGTCGAGAAGGTCAGCGCGGCCGGCTGCGCCTTCAGCGGACCGCTGGTCACCGGCCGGCGGGGGGAACCGGGCGATCCCGACGAGGTGGCGATGACGGCCACCGCCGCAGCACCGGCGGCGGCCACGGCCAGCGGCACACCGATGGTGAGAAGGCGACGTCGCCGCGCTGGAGCGTGTTCGACAGGGGTGTCCATGATGTGGTCGGCCAGATCGCTTCTGGATCGCGTGCTCACCATGGCGGCGGCCTCCTCATCGGTGATGGGCGAGAGCCGCCGGATCAGGTCGTCGTGGTTCATGCGTGTTCTCCCTTCGCGACACGCGCTCGTGGGGTGTGTTCGGCCGCCGCGCGGGATTGGAGTTCGCGGGCGAAGCGCTTGCGCGCCCGATGCAGCCGGATGCGTGCGGCGTTGCGTGAGCAGCCGAGCGCGGTCGCGATCTGCCCGGGATCCAAGTTCTCCCAGCCGACCAGCGAGAGCAGTTCCCGGTCATCGTCGGACAGCGCGCGGAACGCGGCCGCGACCTCGGTCAGGTCCTCGTCGTATTCGGCGGGCCGGTAGGAGGCGGCGAGTTCGGCTCCCAGGCGCTCGCTCAGCGCCGACCGGCGCCGTACGCCCCGGTAGTGGTTCGCCAGGACCCGCCGCGCGATCCCGTACAGCCAGGGCCGCGCCGCGTCACCCCGAGGCATGTCCTCAAGCCGCCGCCAGGCGGTCAGGAACGTCTCGGCCACGACGTCCGCGGCGTCGTGAGCACTGTCGGCGCGCCGCAGGACATACGCGACGACCGGGTCGTGGCAGGCCGCGTAGACCTGCTCGAAGGTTCGGCGTCTCTCGTCGGGGGGTTGCAAGCCCTCTCCTCTCGCTCACGCGCTGGTGCGGTCGTTCGTCCTACGCCCCCTACGTGTCCGCACGAGCCAGAGCATTTCGCACGAAATTCTGGCGCCGGTGCGGACACCTACGTCTCCGGGGCCGCCAGACGGGCGTCCCCGATGAGAGGAGATGCCTTGCCAGGCAGAAGAATCGCCGTCGTCCTGGGAGCCGTGGCCATGCTGGCGGCCGGTACCGCCCAGCAGGGCCACGCCGTACCGAAGCAGCCGGTCCCCCCGCAGAACGGGCGCCCTCAAAGCTTCGCGAAGCCACACCTCGTCGGTAAGCCCATGCGCCGCGCGAAGCCGCTCAGCACGCGCTCGTTCGCCGCCACGGCCCCCAAGGTGACCATCGACGTACTCGACCGGAACGGGGCGCCGCCGGCCACCGCCGACGCCGACTCGGTACTCTTCATCCCGCTCGACGGCGGTGACTGGCTGAGCGCTGACCTGCAGAACGGCCACGCCGAGGGCGCGCTGCCCGCCGGGCGGTACGCGGTGTCGGCTTACGTGAATACCACCGACGGGAACGGGGCGACCTCCACCACGCTCATCTACCTGTCAAAGGTCTCCATCACCGGCGACACGTCACTGACGCTGGACGCACGGAAGGCACGCCCGATTCATGCCGCCGTGGACCGCTCGGACGCCCGTACGGTCGGCATCGACGCCCTCCTCACCCAAAAACTCGGCGACACCGTCGAGACCGTCGCCGTGCTGGACGGCCCGGACAACTACATCACTCCGACCGGAGACGACTCGCAACTCACCTTCTGGCTCCAGGCACAGCTCACCGAGAACGGCGCGGACACCAGCCCGTACCTGTACGCGATCGCTGCCACACGCGACGGCATCCCGGCCGATCCCAGCCTCAACGTCCGCACCCGGGACCTCGCGGCGGTGCGGATCGCGTACTCCGGTGAGGGCGGAGCGGCCTGCGTCGGGACGTCTGCGGGCGTCGACTGGGGTACCGGGCTGAGCGTCGAGGGATGGGCCGGCCAAGAACCGCTGCCCGCCAGCCGCACCGAATACATCACCCCCGGGGTGAACTGGCTGCGTGCGGAGTACGTCACCGGCACGGACTGCGGGTTCGGCTTCGACGACACCGACGTACGGAACCGCACCGAGCGGTATCCGAGCGCCGGACCGTACGCCCGGCAGTGGAGCGCGGCGCCCGCCGGCCCGGCGGCCGGTTGGATCCACTGGCAGACCGGCCAGGAGCCGGCCCTGGTGATGCGGATGCTGTCCTCCCAGAACGCGCAGAGCTCGATCGCGCCGTACGCGCACATGACCGGCACCTCGACCCTGCGGGACGCGAACGGCGAGATCGTGGCCACCAGCGATCAGCCCGGCAGCGCGAACGACTGGACACACCCGGCATCCGGGAAGTACACGCTCACCGTGGACGCGGACCGCGCTGCGCCCTGGTCGGACCTTGCCACCCGGCAGCACATCGTCTGGGACCTCACCGTGGACGACGCCGCGCAGGTGACCTTGCCCGTGCTGCGCTACAGCACGACGCTCGACGCGAACAGCCACGGCCGCGCGGGCGAGGACCAGACGATCACCGTGACCCCCGACGGGACGGACGGAACCCCGGCCCTGCAGGTCTCGACCGACGATGGCAAGACCTGGACGAGCACGGCCCTGCGCAAGAGCGGGAGCGGCTGGACCGCACAGGTCCACAACCCGGCGTCCGGATACGTGTCGCTACGCGGAACCATCGCAGGCGTCGTCGACCAGACGGTCATCAGGGCTTACGGCATCGGCTAGATCCCGGCGGCCATCACGTCAGCGCGGACCGGGATGACGTGATGGCCCGGTCGATGCCGGACGAGGTCTTTCGCTTCGCCATCGAGATACGCGAGGTCGACGTCCACCTGATGGGACGACGGTTGTACGAGACGATGCTGTACTGGGAGATCGCCGCGTGGCGGACAAGAGCGGGTACCGCTTCGACCGAACCCTGCCGCCGCTGCCGCCCGGCTTTCCCCGTAAGGGCCAGCGGCACGTACGGCGCGGGGGCGCCCGGCACTCCTCAGTCGCGGTCCGGCGCGGTGAACGTGTCCTCCGCGGTGCGGGCGAACCGCTCCGCGAGATCCTCCGCCCATCCGCGCCACTCGACCAGCGACTCCGCCACGCGGGCCACGGTCTCCTCGGCGCCGGCGATGGAGTCGAGCGCGCAGCACCAGCTCCGTACCGGGCCGCCGCCCAGGTCAGCGCCCAGGGGGCCAGCCGGTAGTCCATGCCACGATCGCGGGCGTCCCCGCGACGGACTTTCAGCCGAGCGCGGCCACGAGGAAGTCGATGGAGCGGCGGATCTCGGGGATCTCCTCGACCGGGGGCACGTTGAGGTGGCCGTGGGGCATTCCCCGGGCGAGCATCGTGGTCACGGGGACGCCGCGCTCCCGGAGCTGACGGGCGAACAGCTCACCGGACGCGCGCAATTCGTCGATCTCGCTCAGCACGATGTGGGTCGGCGGCAGCCCGTCGACGACGCCGTTGCCGGGCATGGCGTGAGCCGGGATGTCCGACACGCGCCCCACGTAGCCGTGGGTCAGGGTCAGCACGGTCTCGGCGGTGAACCGCATCCGGCCGGGCAGGGCGACGAGGTCGGCGGTGAGGTCGTCGGGCGACGCGGGCACCGGGAAGTGCAGGAACGGGTAGACGAGCAGGAGATCGGCGGGGACGGCCCCGGCCTCGTCACGGGCTCGGGCGGCGGCTCCCGCGGCGAGGTTCGCACCGGCGCTGCACCCGCCGATCGCCAGCCGCCCGGGGTCGGTGCCGAGTTCGGCGGTGGCGTCCGTGAACCATCGCCAGGAGGCGTGGACGTCGTCGAGCGGCACCGGATAACGGCTGTTCTCGGCGGCGAGCCGGTATTCGACGGAGGCGACGACCACGCCGGGACCGGCGGCGAGCTCGGCCGCCACGGCGTGCGCCTCCGGCATGTCCAGGTCGCCCCGGGCCCAGCCGCCTCCGTGCAGCCAGAGCAGCCCGCGGCGAGCGGACCCGGCGCCGATCGGACGGTAGAGGCGGATGCGGATCGGGCCCCGCGGACCCTCGATGGTCCGCTCCTCGATCTTCACCTCGGGCATGCGGTACCGGGCCGTCAGGTCCCGGAGGGCCTCGCCGAGGGACACCTCGTCCGTGACCGAGCCGAGTCTCGCGGCGATGACGGGGTCGATGGGCACGGGCTTCCCCCTACCTGCCGAAGGCTGCGTGAACGACTGCGGCGACACCGACGTGGGACCATCGCCATCGCCGCACTAATCATCGTCGGCCAGGCAGAGCAGGGTGATCTGCGCGTTCCGCTTGTCGACGATGACGAAGGTGTTGTTCGCGGGAATGTATCTGTCGAAGAAGCCGGCCCAGGCTCGCTCCGTGTGATGGATCAGGAATTCGTCGTAGCGGTCCTCGATGATGGCGTGGACGAAATCACCGGCCATGCGCTTGGCCTCGACGGGTGAGCCATGAAACTTCTCGTAGCAGCCGCCGGCGTACAGCAGTGCCGCCAGGATCCCGTCCAGGGCGAAAGAGTTTCCGGGCAGCCATTCGCAACCCAAGGACTTCTTGCCCAGCCGATGCGGCGCACCCAGCTCCGGCAGCGCGGTCCGGACCGCCTCTGAGGTCAGGAAGTGCTCGAAGAACCCGTACTCTTCCAGGCGGTTATGGCTGGCGAACCACTGGGCCACCTCGTCGTCGTCGACCGCCCGGAACGATGCGAAGAGCGCGCCGCCGTTCGCGAACAGCCGGCGCGACTCGGCGAGCATCGCATCGATCGCGGGATGTTCGAGCGCGACCTGTTCGAATCTCAGGCCTTCCCTGGAACGCACGATCGCGTGCTTGTCGGGGAGATTCGCTTTCCAGTCGATCTCGAGCCAGCGATCGGTCACCACCGGACCCTATCCGAGGGCCGACTGAGACCCACGCCCGGAAAGAGAGGCCCGCGTGGCTCATCTCCGATCCCCCAGACGTACGGCCGTCGTGGCGCTCCTCGCCGCGGCGCTGCCGTTCGTGACCGCGGCGGCCAGGACCGCGCCGGAGTTCGACGAACAGGTGCTGTTCGCCCAGCACACCGACGGCTACTACTGCTGCTTCCGCATCCCCGCCATCGTTCGCGCGAACGACGGCACCCTGCTCGCCTTCGCCGAAGGCCGCGTCAACGACTGCGCCGACTCCGGCGACATCGACGTGGTGCTCAAGCGCTCCACCGACGACGGACGCACCTGGGGACCCCTCCAGGTCGTCCTGCCCGGCAACGGCGACACCCGCGACAACCCGGCCCCCGTCGTGGACCGGCGCACCGGCCGGATCGTGCTGATGACGTCCTACAACCCGGTGAGCGACGTCACCAAGCGGCGCCCGTTCACGCAGTACAGCGATGACGACGGCGCCACCTGGTCCGCGCCGCGTGACGTGACCGACGAGGTCGTCAAGCCGCTGTGGAACTCCTGGTACGCCACCGGTCCCGGGCATGGCACCCAGTTGCAGCACGGGCCGCACAAGGGACGCCTCATCGTCCCGGCCAACCACGAGGGCGACGGCGGGGCGCTCAAGGGCGGCCCGCAGGGTGGCAATCTCAACTACAGCGACGACGGCGGGCTCACCTGGAAGATCGGTGCGGACGACACTCGTACGACCAACGACGTCAGCCCCGGCGAGCTGAGCACCACCGAACTCGCCGACGGCCGGATCTACGTCAACGCCCGCGACAACACCGGCACCGACCCCGGCAACCGCAACACCACCACCAGCAGCGACGGCGGCCTGACCTTCGACGCACCGTTCCACACCCTGCCGAAACTCGACGCCCCCAAGGTGCAGGGCTCGGTGCTGCGCGCCGGAAACACGATCTACCTGTCCGTCCCGGACCATCCCGTCACCCGCGAGATCATGGCCATCCGCACCTCATCCGACGACGGCCAGAACTTCCAGCAGATCGGCAAGGTCATCTACTGGGGCCCGTCCGCCTACTCCGACCTGGTCGACCTGGGTAGCGATCGCCTCGGCCTGCTGTACGAAGCGGGCCAGACCGGCCCGTACGAGCAGATCCGTTTCGCCCGGTTCAACACCGCCTACCTCGCCACCCCAAACGGCACTCCCCCAGGCCTGCCCAAACCACCCGCACCCGGCCCGACAACGCCCGACCTGTCCGGACACGGCAACAACGGTTACGTCCGCGGCGAGATGACGTCGCCGAGCGAGTTCGACGGCGTCGACGACTACGTGCAGGTGCCGTGGAACCAGTCCCTCGACCTGGGGGCCGGCGACTTCACCTGGTCGGCGCGGATCCGCTACGCCGACACCACCGGGACCCACACGATCCTGTGGGCGTACCGGGTCGGCAGCGGCGCACCGCAGATCTGGCTGCGGGCCGAACCGCAGAGCAAGCACATCCGCGGCGTGATCGCGACCGAGAACGGCCAGGCCGTGGTCGACTCGACGCAGCCGTACAACGACGGGCAGTGGCACGAGGTCGTCCTGCGCCGTACCGGCGGCAACCTCACCCTCAGCGTCGACGGCCAGACCACCTCCGTGCCCGACCCCGGCGGATCGGTCACCCTGGGCAAACAGTTCACCATCGACGGCATCGACATCGGCCAGCGCCTCGACGGCGCCTACCGGTTCCATGGCTCCATCTCCGACATACGGGTCTACGACCGCGCCGTGCCCGACGACCAGATCGCCACCGCCCGCCACGGCCTGCGGCTCCGGCTGCCCCTCAACACGATCGTTCCGCAGCGGTGACCGGGCCCCGAATCACCCGAGGAAACGGCGTCGGAGACGAACGCCGGCTTCCGGAACTGGAGAGACACCGATGAACAACGCGCGCAGATTGAGCCGCTTCGCGATCGCCGGGGTGCTCGCCGCCGCGGTCGCCGTACCGGCCACGATGGCCACCGGCTCGGCTGACGTCCGCCACGACGGCCCGCCACCGACCGACATCGCCGTCCGCTCGGACCAGGCCGTCTACCGCATCCCCGCCATCGCCGTCACGCGGCGCGGCACGATCCTGCTCACCTACGACCGCCGCAACGGGTCGGCCAATGATCTGCCGAACGACATCGACACGATGCTGGTTCGCAGCACCGACGGCGGCGCCACGTGGAGCGCGCCCCGGGCCCTCGTCGACTATCCCGGTCCCCAGGGCTGCGGCGACAGCAGCATGATCGTGGAGCGCCGCACCGGAAGGATCTTCCTCTTCTGCAACTACAGCGCCGGCAAGGTCGGCTTCCCCACCGGACAGCCCGGCACCAACGACACGACCGACCCGAACACCCTTCACCTCCAGATCCGGCACAGCGACGACGACGGCCTCACCTGGAGCGCCCCGACCGACCTGAACCCGCAGGTCAAAGCCCTTGAGTGGCATGCCTACTTCGCCTCCTCCGGCCACGGCGTCCAGACCAGCACCGGCCGGCTCATCCAGCCGATCAACGTGCTCGCCGCGGACGGTCTGACCCACTCCGCCGACATCTACTCCGACGACGCGGGCACGACCTGGCACGCCGGCGCACTGATCGCCGCCAACACCGACGAGAGCAAGGCCGTCGAGCTGCCCGACGGCACGATCGTGCAGAACAGCCGGCCGAGCGTCGGCGGCTACCGCTTCGTCTCCACCTCCGGCGACGGCGGCCGGACCTTCGGCCCGGTGGCGGCGGCACCCCAGCTCATCGACCCGCACGTCAACGGCGACGTGATCCGGGTCGCCCCGGAGGGCGCACACCGCGACTGGCTGCTGTTCCTCAACCCGGCGAGCCAACTGGCCCGCGAGAATCTGACCCTGCGGCTGAGCTGCGACGGCGGCACGACCTGGCCGATCACGAAACTGATCAACGCGGGCCCGTCCGGCTACCCCGCGATGGCCATGGTCGGCAAGGACCGGGTCGGCGTCTTCTACGAGAACGGCACCACGTCCTCGTACACGAAACTGACCTTCGCGACGTACCGGCTCGGCGACCTCGGCGCACACTGCTGACCGACACCACACCGGCCTCGCCGGGCCCGCCCCCGAAGCGCGCCCGGCGAGCGCCTCGCCGGACCGCGTCGCCGTGGTCGCGCAAACCCTTCCTTAATCCGCCGCGTGGCATACTCCCTCCCCCGAGAAATCCACCGAGGGGAGTAAGGCGTGACATTGCACAAAGGTGACGGGGGCGGGCAGCGGCCGGTGCAGGTGAACCCGCTGATCGGCCAGGCGAACCCGGCCTCCGGCCTTGACGCGGTCCTGCCACGGCACCGGCTGCCGGACGGCCCGATGCCTCCGTCAACGGCGTACCAGCTCATCCACGACGAGCTGATGCTGGACGGGAACTCACGCCTGAACCTGGCCACGTTCGTGACCACGTGGATGGAGTCGGAGGCCACGGCCCTCATGGCCGAGAGCGCCGACAAGAACATCGTCGACAAGGACGAGTATCCCCGGACGGCCGAGCTGGAGCATCGGTGCATCGCGATGCTGGCCGAGCTGTGGAACGCGCCGGAGCCCGACGCCGCCGTCGGCTGCTCCACCACCGGGTCCAGCGAGGCGTGCATGCTGGCCGGGATGGCGCTCAAGCGCCGGTGGATGCGCCGCAACGCCGAACGCTACGCCGCGGGGGCGCGGCCGAACCTGGTCATGGGCACGAACGTCCAGGTGTGCTGGGAGAAGTTCTGCAACTTCTGGGAGGTGGAGGCGCGCCTGGCGCCGATGGAGGGCGACCGGTTCCACCTGGAGGCGGAGCAGGCCGTGGAGCTGTGCGACGAGAACACCATCGGCGTCGTCGCCGTCCTGGGTTCGACGATGGACGGCAGCTACGAACCGGTGGCCGAGATCTGCGCCGCGCTCGACGCGCTGGAGGAGCGCACCGGCCTGCACGTGCCCGTCCACGTGGACGGTGCGTCCGGCGGCATGATCGCCCCGTTCCTCGATCCGGAGCTGGAGTGGGACTTCCGGATCCCGCGCGTCGCCTCGATCAACACCTCTGGTCACAAGTACGGGCTGGTGTACCCCGGCGTCGGCTGGGCGCTGTGGCGGAACCAGGAGGCGCTGCCCGAGGAGCTGGTGGAGCGCGTCAACTACCTGGGCGGCGACATGCCGACGTTCGCGCTGAACTTCTCCCGGCCCGGAGCACAGGTCATCGCGCAGTACTACAAGTTCCTGCGGCTCGGCTACGAGGGCTTCCGCGCCGTCCAGCAGTGCTGCCGGGACGTCGCGACGCACCTGGCCGGACGGATCGAGGCGATGGGCTGTTTCCGGCTCCTGACGCGCGGCGACCAGCTGCCGGTGCTCGCCTTCACCACCACCGATGACGTGACCGAGTTCGACGTCTTCGACGTGTCGCGGCGGCTACGGGAGTTCGGCTGGCTGGTACCCGCCTACACGTTCCCGGCGAACCGCCAGGACCTCGCGGTGCTGCGGATCGTGTGCCGCAACGGGTTCTCGCTCGACCTGGCCGACCGCCTGATCGATGACCTGCAGAACCTGCTGCCGTGGCTGCGCAAACAGCCGGGTCCGATGATCGGCCCGGAGGACGCTCCGAGCTTCCACCACTGACGCCGCTCGCCGGGGGCGCTCTCCACGCGTCTCAGCAGCCGAGGAGGCGGGTGGCGAGGAAGGCCTCAACCTGGTCGAGGGCGATGCGCTCCTGGGCCATCGAGTCGCGCTCGCGTACGGTCACGGCGTTGTCGTCGAGGGTGTCGAAGTCGACGGTCACGCAGTACGGCGTGCCGATCTCGTCCTGGCGGCGGTAGCGGCGGCCGATCGCGCCCGCGTCGTCGAACTCGACGTTCCAGTTGCGGCGGAGCTGGGCGGCCAGGTCACGCGCCTTCGGCGACAGGTCGGCGTTGCGCGACAGCGGCAGCACCGCGACCTTGACCGGCGCGAGGCGGTGGTCCAGGCGCATGACCACGCGCTTTTCCATCTTGCCCTTGGCGTTCGGCGCCTCGTCCTCGCTGTAGGCGTCCATCATGAACGTCAGCACGCACCGGTCGACGCCGGCCGCCGGCTCGATCACCCACGGGACGTACCGTTCGTTCTTCTCCTGGTCGAAGTAGGACAGGTCCTGACCGGAGTGCTTGCCGTGGGTGGACAGGTCGTAGTCGGTGCGGTTCGCGACGCCCTCCAGCTCGCCCCACTCGCTGCCCGGGAAGTCGAAGCGGTACTCCACGTCCACGGTGCGCTTGGCGTAGTGGGCGAGCTTCTCCTTCGGGTGCTCGTACAGCCGGAGGTTCTCCTTGTTGATGCCCAGGTCGACGTACCACTGGAAGCGGGTGTCGATCCAGTACTGGTGCCATTCCTCGTCGCTGCCCGGCTCGACGAAGAACTCCATCTCCATCTGCTCGAACTCGCGCGTACGGAAGATGAAGTTGCCCGGCGTGATCTCGTTGCGGAACGACTTGCCGATCTGGCCGATGCCGAACGGCGGCTTGCGCCGCGCGGCCTGCTGCACCAGCGAGTAGTTGATGAAGATGCCCTGCGCCGTCTCGGGCCGCAGGTACGCCAGGCCGGACTCGTCCTGGACCGGGCCGAGATAGGTCTTGAGCAGCCCGCTGAACTCCCGGGGCTCGGTGAACGCGCCACGCGTGCCGCAGTCGGGGCAGACGAGGTCGGCCAGGCCGTTCTCCGGAGCCTTGCCGTGCTTGGCCTCGTACGCCTCGACGAGGTGGTCGGCGCGGTGCCGCTTGTGACACGACTGACACTCGGTCAGCGGGTCGGTGAACTCGCGTACGTGGCCGCTGGACTCCCACACCTCGCGTCCGAGGATCACGCAGGAGTCGAGCCCGACGACGTCGTCACGGCCCTGCACCATCGACTTCCACCACTGGCGCTTGACGTTGTTCTTCAGCTCGACGCCGAGCGGCCCGTAGTCCCAGGACGCCCGCAGCCCGCCGTAGATCTCGCTGGAGGGAAAGACCAGACCCCGGCGCTTGCTGAGGTTGACGATCGTCTCCATCACATCGGAACGACGGGCCATGAGTGATCTCCATCCGGCTGGCGGTCGGCGGTTTTCCGCACAATACGACGTATGGCGCCCGACCTCACCGACCTGCGGTGACGGCCTCGGCGCCCAGGATCAGCTTAGGACACCACCGGTGATGCCACGCCCCG
The DNA here is from genome assembly GCF_042429965.1 of Actinoallomurus acaciae. Taxonomy (NCBI): domain Bacteria; kingdom Bacillati; phylum Actinomycetota; class Actinomycetes; order Streptosporangiales; family Thermomonosporaceae; genus Actinoallomurus; species Actinoallomurus acaciae. Next base: position 5,096 of record NZ_JBHLZP010000055.1, on the reverse strand, counting down.
AAACGCCACGTGACGTCACTGGAGTGTCACACGCACCAGCACCGCGGCCTCCGCGCTCACTTCGCCGCCTTCCCTCAGCTGTGGGTGGTCAGGAACACTGCCTCGATGCCTTCAGTCGTCATGTCAGCTCTCCTTGTCCGACGGTCGCTGCCGGTGGATCCTCAGCCTGCGACCGGCCGAGCGTGACGGAGGAATCGACGGGCGCCGACTACTACATCGCCGACACCGAAAACGGCGACCACGTCGACGATCCGTCCGAAGATTCCTTGTTCATGCTGTTCACAGAACTGAACACCGTCGACCAGGAAGCCACCTGGTACGCCTCGGTGTCCCTCCTCGACGACGGGACCTATGAGGTCGAATACCGCGACGCCCGGCGACGCGAGCACGAACTCAGCGTTCAGACCGACCGCGGTCAGATCGCCCGTCACCTCACCATCTGGCTGGCCCGCCGCCACTTCCGCGGGCCCTAGTCGAGGTGGCGTAGCCCCGGCCAGACCAGTCGTCATGTCGTTACAGGTAGATCGCCGCGTGCCGGGCGGTCTCCTCGTTCACGACGCCGCCGGGCATGGTGATGGGCGCGATCTCCCGTACATCGGACCAGGTCCGGCGCAGGTAGGCGGCGTCGAACTCACCCACGCACAGTACGGTCTCCGGGGTCGTCCCCGAGGGCGGGCCCCACAGCATGTGGCCGTTGTGCCCGCTGGACACCGGCACCCGCAGGCCCGCACGCGGGCCGAGCATGGTCGCGAGGTGTTCACCTCCACGCGTTGGCACCGGCCGCCCGGCGAGGAGAGCCACGTCTGCCGGGCCTCCTCGGGGTGGGCGGCGACGCGGCCGTTCGCCTCGCGGCGATCAGCCGAGGGCGCAGGGCGGGCCGAGAGCGGAGCAGGGGGCCGGTCTGCCGGGCCGTCCGCGTTCCTCATCGGGATCTACGTGTCGTCCTTGGTCGTGGCGGACTTCCTGCCACGGCGCCTGCGGCGGCGTGGCAGACCGGCGACGGCCTTCTCCGGCGGTCCGGGGTCCGGCTCCCGGGGGGACTCCGGCGGCGGGCCGTCGTCCGGCGCTTCGATCCGTGGTTCGTCGGCCAGGATGTCCTCCAGCCGTACCGCGCCGTCCTGGGTTCCGGCACGGCCGGACACCGGCGGGTCGATGGTGACCAGGCCGTCCTTCAGCAGGATCGCCAGGTCGGACAGGACGGAGTAGAGCCCGCGGCCGAGGCTGAAGGCGATGTCGCGTGTCGACACGCGGCCGTTGACCGTCGCGAGGATCGCCTCGCGGCTCGGAGCGAGGGCCGGGCTCCGCTCGGCCTCCACGGGAGCGGGCCGGCTGTGGATCGACAGGCCGAACGCCTGCCAGCCCGCGGCCGCCTCCAGCCGGCGATGGGTCTCCCGTACGACGCGGTCGGTCTCCAGGCCGGGGTCGGCGGGCAGCAGCGGCGGCAGGTCATCGGGTGCCGCCTGTTCGGCCGTGCAGGAGGTGACCCCGCCCAGCGCGATCGCGAAGATCGCGTCGAAGACGGCGGTCTGGGTCAGCACCTCGACGGCCGCCGCGCCCAGCAGCCCGCGGGCGATCAGTTCGTCCGCCAGCCGGCCGTACGGGGCGGCCTCGGTGAACACGGTGCTCCAGTCGGCCTCCGAGACACGGCCGGACCGCAGGATCAGCGACTCGATCCCCGGCGCGACCGGGGTGGAGGCCGCGAGGACCATGCCGTCCCGCATGGTCACCTCGCCACTCTGGCCGCCGAGGAAACGGAGGGTTCCGGAGAACAGTTCCCGGCCGCGACGTGTGAGAGCCGTGGAGAGGATCCCTGACCTGGGAGAAGACGCCGCAGCGCCTCCGTGCGGCTCGGCGGGCGATACAAGCTCAGTCACATCGGCCATCCATCGGGAACAGGAGTTCAAGGGATGTTTCGGGAACAACCGGTGGCAGTCATCATGCCAGATTCGCCACCGAAATCCGCCCGTCCGACCATGACAATCCGGTCAGCCGAAAACTACTTCCGAACAAAACCGCATGTCAGGTGCTGTGTCAAACATGCCCAGTCGTACGAAATGCCCGACATGTCGCTATCAGGAGCTGTACGTTGCTCCTTCCGGTACAAAAGCCCGCCGAGCGGGTGTCACGGACGTTGATTCGTTCAAGGGGAACGTTCGGACGGGCGGTTCACGGGGTGGGAGGCTCGATGAATATCGAAACAGCGCTCAAGGAAGCCATGACGATCGACGGCGCCCTCGGCGTCGCACTCGTCGACTACGAGAGCGGAATGACGCTCGGCATCAGCGGCGGTGGCCGCGACCTCGACCTTGAGGTCGCCGCCGCGGGCAACACCGAGGTCGTCCGCGCCAAGGCCCGTACGCTCGAGGCCCTGGGCATCAAGGACTCCATCGAGGACATCCTGATCACGCTCGACCGGCAGTACCACGTGATCCGGCTGCTCAGCCGGGGTGGCAGCCAGTTGTTCTTCTACCTGGCCCTGGACCGTGAGCGTGCCAACCTGGCGCTCGCCCGGCACGGCCTGCGGCGCATCGAAGGCGAGGTCAGCATCTAACGCCTGTCTCGGGCCCCGCCGCCCTGGCGGGACGGCGGGGCTCCGAGACAGGCCCGGGGCACCGGCGCGTCTGGCCGAACCGGCCACCGCGGCTCGGCGGCATCGGGGGAGGTCGCCACACTGGTGACACGACGTCTTCCCGCGATGTCCGCGCACTGTGCGTCCAGGGCGGCAAAGCCGCTCTCGACAAGCGTCACGAAGGACAGGGGATGAACCAAGAATCGGTGCTCAGTGAGCTGTACGCCCTGCGTGAGCAGGTCGTCGGGGTGAGGGATAGCGCGGTCGCGTCGGTGGACGGCATGCTCATCGCGTCCGACACCGACAAGGTCCGCCCGGACGTACTCGCCGCCCTCGCGGCGGCGGCGCTCGGGCTGGGCAAGAGCACCAGCAACGAGGTCGGTATGGGCGAACTCCGTGAGGTCGTCACCCGCTGCCAGAGCGGTCACATCGTCGTGTACGCGATCCGCGACCGCAGCCTGCTCGTCGTCCTCGGCGACGAGGGGCTCGACATCGTCCGCCTCCACCTCCAGTCACGCCCGGCCGTCAGCCGGCTCGCCGACATCCTCGGCTGAGCCGGCGCCGAACCCGGTCCGTACCGGCGAGATCCCGCCCGTACGGACCGGCTCCGCTCGTACGGACCCGCTCCGTTCGTACGGACCGGCTCCGTTCGTACAGACCCGCTCCACCCGTACGGACCCGCTCCACCCGTACGGACCCGCTCCACCCGTACGGACCCGCTCCACCCGTACGGACCCGCTCTGTTCGTACGGACCAACTCCGTTCGTACAGACCCGCTCCGTTCGTACAGACCGGCTCCGCCCGCACGGACCGGCTCCGCCCGCGCCGGCCGAGGCCGTCAGGTGTCCTGCCGGGCGCGGTGCCGTTCGTCGCCACCGTCGAACGCGGTGCAGGGGTTCGGGATGCGCTCGTCGGCGGGCGGCTCCGGGGTGAGGCCGTCCTGCCAGGCCACCTCACCAAGGGTCGACCGGACATACTCCACGGTGCGGAGATGATTCGGATCGCCGACCGGGTCAGGGAGCGGCGCGCGAAGATCAGCCCGCTCGAGGTCGTTCGTGGATCGTCCCCGAGTCGGGAACGGCGCGGTCGAGTGCCCGTTGCGGTACGGACGGCAGACCGGCCGACTGTGGCACGCGACAGCGGAGGCCACACGCGAGGTCGCCGGCGACCGCCACCTCCTCGACGTCCCGCTGGGCCGGGAAGCTAGCGCGCGTTTTGTGGATCTTGGTTGATCCACAGGATGAGGCTGGCGATGGTGACGGCGGCCCGGTAGTGAGCGGCGAGTTTTTCATAGCGGGTGGCGAGTCCACGGAAGCGTTTGAGCTGGTTGAAGCGGCGTTCGACGACGTTGCGGCGCCGGTAGATCTCACGGTCGAAGCCGCAGCGACGCCATCGGTGCCGGGCACGGGCGGCAAGCCGGTCACGACGTTCAGGAATGGTGTGGGCGATCCGGCGGCGTCGCAGGTAGAGACGGATTTTGTTCGTCGAACAGCCCATGTCCGCGATGACACGCAACGGCCGGACACGCGGCCGCCCCACGTGAGTACGGGGAATGCGGATCGCTTCGATGACCTCGATCAGACGGGTGCAATCGTTGATATTGCCGCCCGTGATCACGAACGACAGCGGCAGGCCGCGTCCATCACAGGCCAGATGGATCTTGGTGGTCAGCCCGCCCCGGGATCGTCCGAGCGCCCGGTCCGTTTGGTGACCTTGCTGCCCGTTTCGTCCCGGCGGTGTCCCCTTTTTGCGGGCGCCGGCGGCATGCTGATGAGCGCGCACGATGGTGGAGTCCACGCACGCCCGCTCATGTCCAATCGGCTCCCGTGCGGATCTTCCACGCGATCCCGCCACCGCCCACCCCGAGGCGGATGAGCAGGCAACAACGGCTCGATCCGCACCCAAGCGGCATCACTCAACCCATGACGACGCACGATGACACGCCATCAACCCACACTCACCACCCAAGATCCACAAAACACGACCTAGTCGAGGTGGCGTAGCCCCGGCCAGATCTGCGCCCAGTCGCCATGTGGTCGCCGACAGGTAGATCGCCGCGTGCCGGGCGGTCTCCTCGTTCACGACGCCGCCGGGCATGGTGATGGGCGCGATCTCCCGCACGTCGGACCAGGTCCGGCGCAGGTAGGCGGCGTCGAACTCGCCCACGCACAGTACGGTCTCCGGGGTCGTCCCCGAGGGCGGGCCCCACAGCATGTAGCCGTTGTGCCCGCTGGACACCGGCACCCGCAGGCCCGCATGCGGGCCGAGGATGGTCAGCGCCCCGGCCTCGCCGTAGTTGCTGGTGAAGATGCCGGAGCCGGGCGGCAGGGTGTCGGCCGCCGCCGTGACCTGGCGGACGAAGGCGGGCCAGCCGTAGGTCTCCAGCAGTTGGGGGCTGATCGAGCGGAGCGCGTTGTCCGTGCGCAGCGGTAGCACGGGCAGGCCGATCAGCAGCGCGAACGCCCCGGACACGGTGATCGCGGCCGGCCACCGCCAGCGGCCCCGGTGCGGCCGGTCCGCGGCCCGG
>NZ_JBHLZP010000054.1:0-26260 GCF_042429965.1 Actinoallomurus acaciae | reverse complement strand
AACGCGGCCCAGGCACGGGTGGCGCCGGTCCGGCGTTCGGCGGGCACGCTGGCCAGGAGCAGGGCGAGCGAGGTCGGCAGCTGGGCGGCCGCCCCGGCGGCCTGGACGACCCGCGCGACCACGAGGACCCACAGGTCCGGCGCCAGCGCGCACACGACCGAGGCGCCGGTGAACACCACGATCCCGGCGATGAACACCGGCCGCTGCCCGACGCGGTCGCCGACCCGGCCGAGCACCACGAGCAGCGCCGCCAGGGTGATGGCGTAGGCGTTGAGCACCCAGGACAGGTCCGCCAGGGACGCGGGGCGGCCGCCGTGGGAGAAGCTCGCGCCCATCGCCGGCAGCGCGACGTTGACGATCCACAGGTCGAGGTTGGTCATGAAGACGGCCAGCACCACGACACCGGCGGCCACACGAGAGCGGTTTGAGAATCCAACCACAGAGGTCATGAGCGAGACCTTAAGGGCAATCTGGTTTGATAATCAAACCGCTGATCCACTAGCGTGACGCCATGACCGGTACGCGCATCGACCCCGCCGCACTCCCCGGCCGCCCCTGCCCGGCCGCCTCCGCGCTGGAGATCGTCGGCGATCGGTGGGCCCTGCTGGCCGTACGCGAGGTGCTGCTCGGCAACCACCGGTTCGGCCAGATCGCGCGGGGCACCGGCGCGCCCCGCGACCGGCTCGCGGCACGGCTGAAGAGCCTGGTCGAGGCGGGCGTGCTCGAACGCCGGCCGGCGGAGGAGGGCGGGCGGTACGACGGCTACCACCTCACGGAGGCGGGCCGCGACCTCGGCCCGGTCATCCGCGCGCTCCTGACGTGGGGCAACCGATGGGCCGTCACGGCGCCGCCGGTGCGGATCCTGCATCACGACCATCCGCTGGAGCCGGTGACGGTCTGCACCGCCTGCGGCGAGCAGGTCGGCGCCGACGACCTCACCCGGGAGGTCGTGGACCCCGCGTGGGCCGACGACGGCCCGGCGCAGAAGTGATCTCCCAGGGGGCGACATGTACGAAGTGATCGACTACGACTTCGGCCCGGCGGCCCGCAACCGGCTCGCCGACACGACCCGGCGCGACCACGAGGGGGCGGTCGCCGCGCTGGAGACGTTCTACTACGCGCTGAACGGCGCCGACCTTGAGGCGCTCACCGAGGTGTGGTCCGATGACGAGCTCGCCCAGCTCGACAATCCGGTCGGCGGCATCGTCCGGTCCGGGGCGGCCATCGCCGGCCTGTACCGGCGGATCTTCGCGAGCGGCATGGACCTGAGCGTGACCTTCACCGACGCCGCGACCTACCTCACGGCGGACACCGCGGTCTTCGCCGGACGCGAACGCTGTGAGTACACCGACGCCGAGGGCGCGCGCGTGCCGGTGGAGTTCCGCACCAGCCGTTTCTTCTCCTGGGCTCCCGGTGACGGACGGTGGCGGCAGATCCACCATCACGGCAGCGTCGACGACCCCGGCGCTCTGCGCGCCTACCAGGCCGCCGTACGCGGCCGAGCGCACGAGGGAACGCGACCGGGCGCGGTACCGGAAATGCGGTGACCGCGCCCTGTGCCGGACGCCAAAGATCTCAAAATGGAAACGCTCCCCGTCCCGCCGCGCGGACCCGGCACAGCGCGTTCGACCTCGGCCGGGGCCCGCGGATAAGGAACGACCGCCCCGCCTAATGTCGCTCACCGTAATCGCCGGCGATTTCCGGCATGCCATCAGTGGCTGAGAGATACCTGAGAAACCCAGGAATGGCCATTCAGTGATCGATAGTATGATGCCCGGATTGTGCGGGGTCGATCACATGTACGGCTCGAACGTTCTCTGTGCTGAGTTGGCATGGTCTGCAGCAGAGTGGGGTCCCAGGGGTGCATCGCAGGATGAAAGTCACATGGTCGAGTCGTTGGTTCGCGCCGCTGGCGGCCGGGGTGCTCCTCGCACCGATCGCGGCCTGCTCGTCGAACGGTAACGCCAGCCAGTCCGCGGCCAAGGCTCCGGACGCGGCCGCGACGATCGCCCCGGCGAACGGGGTCAAGAAGGTCCGCCCGGACAAGGGCGTGCAGGTGACGGCCTCGAGCGGCGTGCTGGACGAGGTCACGGTGCAGGGCGGCGGGCGTACCGTCGAAGGTGTTCTGTCGGCGGACAAGAAGAACTGGCAGACCAAGTGGACGCTCAAGCCGGGCACCACCTACACGGTGACGGCGACCGCCAAGAACGCCGGCGGCAAGGTCACCACCGCGACGAGCAAGTTCACCACGATGAAGGCGCCGTCCTCCATTTCGATCAGCGACGTGACGCCGCAGCCGAAGGAGACGGTCGGCATCGGCATGCCGATCATGATCAACTTCGACGGCCCGGTCACGAACAAGGCCGCGGTGGAAAAGGCCCTCGAAGTGCGCTCGACCAAGCCGGTCGAGGGCGCCTGGCACTGGGTCACCTCCCAGCAGGTCATCTTCCGCACGAAGTCGTACTGGCCCGCCCACACATCGGTGTCGGTGGTGGCGCACATGGCGGGCGTCCGCGCCTCGTCCAAGTCGTACGGCACGAAGGACTTCACCCGCAGCTTCAAGATCGGCGCGTCGCACATCGCGAAGGTCAGCCTCAAGACGGACAAGAGCAAGGTCTACGTCGACGGAAAGCTCGCCAAGACCATTCCGGTCAGCGGCGGCACGGGCGGCGGCGACTCCCACGGCAACGACTTCCGTACCACGAGCGGCATCCACCTCGCGATGGGCAAGCTCCCCGAGGTCTGGATGACCTCGCCCAACGTCAAGAAGGGCGAGTCGGGCTACTACCACGAGCTGGTGCTGAAGGACGTGCAGATCAGCAACAGCGGTGAGTACCTCCACCAGAGCCCCGGCGAGTACGAGTGCCTCGGCCGGCGCAACTGCAGCCACGGCTGCGTCCGCCAGACCGTCGCCGGCGCCCGCTGGTTCTACAACCTCAGCCTGCGGGGCGACGTCATCAACATCACCGGGTCCACCCGGAAGCTGGAGTGGAACAACGGCTGGGGCTACTACCAGATGCCCTGGAAGACCTGGGTCAAGGGCAGCGCCCTGAAGAAGCCGGTGTTGACCACGGCGACCGGCGGGGCCACCACCCCGACCACGCCGCCCGCGTCCTCCCCGGCGGCCTCCTCCACCCCGAGCTGAGCCACCGCGCACGACAATGGAACCCGTGGGGGCCGACCCCACGGGTTCCGTCTTTCTCGGGGGGCGCCATGACCGCCACTGTGACCATTCTGACCTGCGGATACGCCGGCGAGCGCGTCGCCGGGACGGTGACGCTGGTCCACGAGGACGACCTGGTCGCCGTCGTGGACCCCGGCATGGTCGCCGACCGCCGGATGATCCTCGATCCGCTCGCCGAGGCCGGCTTCGGCGTCGGCGACGTCACGGACGTGGTGTTCTCCCACCACCATCCCGACCACACGCTCAACGCCGCGCTGTTCCCCACGGCGCGTTTCCACGACCATTGGGCGATCTACTCCGGCGACCTGTGGGAGAGCCGCGACGCGGAGGGCTTCCACCTGTCCCCCTCGGTGCGCCTGACGCGTACCCCGGGGCACACCGCCGAGGACGTCACGACCCTCGCCGAGACCGCGAACGGCCTGGTGGCCGCCACCCACCTGTGGTGGACCTCCGAAGGGCCGGAGCAGGACCCGCTGGCCGAGGACCCGGACGCGCTGCGCGCGTCGCGCGAAGGCCTGCTCGCGCTGCGCCCCGCGCTCATCGTGCCGGGCCACGGCGCGCCGTTCGCGCCGCCCGCCTGAGCGGAGCGCGCGGGGTGACCGGCGCGGGCCGGTCACCCCGCCCGTCTCTTTACCGCGTCGCGGCCGCTCTCTGGGGCCGCAGGGGCGCCGGCGAGAGCCGGTCACCGCGGTCCACGAGCCTCAGGCACATCGCGGACACCACGCCGAGCAGCAGCAGCACCATCCAGGGCAGGCTCTTCATGCCCATGCTGCGGGACAGGCCGATCGCGGCGGCGCTGACCAGGTTGCCGAAGACGCCGCCGAAGCCCGACAGCAGGTTGTTGACGCTGTAGTACGTGCCGATCACCCGGCCGCCCGAGAGGTTGGCGATCGTGGCCATCTCGAACGGGTGCAGCATCATCGACCCGATGCTGAGCGTCGCCGCGCACACGAGGATCGGCAGGATCCGGACGATCATCGAGCCCTGCAGCGGCGGCAGCATCAGCGGCACGAACGCCAGGCCCATGAGGATCAGGCCGCGGACCATCGCCTGACCCGCCGTCCAGCGCCTCTCACACCAGTTGATCAGGCGGACCTGGAGGGCGAGGCCGAGCACGGCGGACATCACGAACAGCACGGTCATCCCCGCGTGCCCGGCGGCGACGTGCCGCATCTCGAGCGGCAGCCCGAAGGTGATCTGGAACGTCAGCGCGTAGGAGGCGAACATCGTCGCCGCGAAGGCCAGGAACGGCCGGTTGCTCAGCGCCTCCCGCCAGTCGGCCCAGATCGGCCGGGACGAGCCGGTCTCCGGCCCCGAGACCGCGGGCAGGAAGCGCCACTGCAACGCGGCCAGCGTGAGCAGGATCGCGACCGCGGTCAGGCTCACCGCACGGAAGCCGAAGTGGATGAGCGGGATGCCGACGAGCGGGCCGACCAGCACGCCCAGGCGGCGGCAGACGCTGAAGACCGCGAACGCGTCGACGATCCGCTCGCTCTCCTCGTGCGCGAGGTAGGCGCGGTTGGCCGGGATGAACAGTGCGCTGGAGACTCCCGTCAGCACCGACGCGGCGATCAGCCACGGCAGGCTGCCGAACGCCGCGTACATTCCGCAGCCGACGGCCTTCAGCAGGCAGCCCGCGATGATCATCGGTTTGTACCCGATGCGGTCGGCGAGCGTGCCGCCGATGACGAAGAGGCCCTCGCTGAAATGGCGCAGGCTCATCACGATGCCGACGATCCAGATCGCCACCCCGATACCGTGCACCAGGTGGTCGGCGAGGTAGGGCACCAGCATGAGAAGGGCGATGCTCACGCCGATCTCGTTGACGAACAGGATCTGGGCGGGCCGGCCGAAGGACCGGAACTGCCGCAGGGTCTCGATCATGCCGCACCCCCACGGCGTCCCGGCGGTGGCCCGCCGGGCGCGCCCCCCGGCGGTAACGCCGGCGTCGCCGGCGGGACGGCCGGCCGTGGGGACCGTACGCGTGGACGACGACATCGCGTCGCCGCGGGCGCGCCCGGCCCCTCCCGAACTCCGTGGTCGAGTGTGATCCCCGACATCTCCGCTCCTATCGGATGGCACGCCGGACCGGAGGCCAGTAGCACTCTGACCCCTCGTGACCTGCGCTGATTACTTTCAGTAGCCCACTACTCTTAGTAGTGGGCTCTTTGCCATGCGTGAGGAGTAGCCAGGCGGGTGGACCGCACTACCCTTCAGGAGACATCAGCGTCCACACCGGCCCCAGGAGTATCAGCGGCGGCGCACCAGCAACATCGCGGCGTCGTCGCCGATCCGCCCGCCGACATGGCGCAGCACGTCGGAGCGCAGCTCCTCCAGCGCCTTCTCCGGATCGGCGGCCTTCAGGAGCCCGCTGCGGTCGAGCAGCGGATAGAAGCGGCCCTCGCCGTCGCGCGCCTCGATGACGCCGTCGGTGTAGAACAGCATCCGGTCACCGGGCGCGAAGCCGATGGTGTACGGCCGCGGCCGGATGTCGGCCAGCCCGGTCAGGCCCAGCGGCGGCGCGACGTCGTCCGGCTCGGCGAACGCGCCGACGCCGCCCTGGCGCAGGATCAGCGGCGACGGGTGCCCGCAGTTGACGAGCGTGGCGGTGTCGCCCTCGTCGAACTCGGCCAGCACGGCGGTGACGAACTTCTCCCCGGACAGCTGCCGGCCCAGCGAGGCCTCGATGCGCGCCACGACCCCGGTGAGCTCGGGCTCGTCGTAGGCGGCCTCGCGAAAGGCGCCGAGCACGGCCGCCGCGGTCTCCACCGCCTCCAGGCCCTTGCCCTGGACGTCGCCCACGATGACGCGGACCCCCGCCCGGGTCGAGGCGACCTCGTACAGGTCACCGCCGATGCGCGCCTCGGCGGTCGCGGAGGTGTAGCTGACCGCGACGCGCACCGGTCCGACCCGGCGCGGCACCGGGCGCAGCAGCACCTGCTGGGCCACCTCGGCGACCGAGCGCACCTCCGCGAGCAGACGTTCGCGTTTCTGCCGTCCGGAGCTGGCGAAGACGCTCGCGACCGTGATGCCGGCCACCATGGCGAGCATGAGGGTGTTCTGCCGCTTGCCGAGCGCGTGACTGTAGGAGCTGAGCAGCACGGCGAGGGCGAGCGCGGCCATGCCCACCAGCGCGGTGCGTCGCATGCCGCACCACAGGGCCGCGAACGCCGGACCGAGCGCGAGCAGCGGCCGGAACCGTACGTCCGGGCCGGCGAGCATGTCACTCAGTCCGACGACTCCCATCGCCAAGAACGGCAGCCAGCGAAGCCACGGCCCAGGCCCCCCGGATCCTCCCACGTCAGTGATGACGACACCCCCGCACCCCCGTCATTCCCCTGCGGCAGGATAACGTCCGGCCGCCGCCGGACCGGGTCCTTTTCGTCACGCGGCGGGCACGGAGGCGAACGTTCAGGGCGTCAGCGTGAGCGTTCGACGCGCCTCACGCCGGATCGTCTCGGGCGTGGCGCGCATCGGGATCGTCTCGCCACGCGCCCAGAGTTTCGCCTGGTCCCAGTAGTGCGCGTCGAAGGCGTGCCCGGACTCCCCGGTGAGGTTGATCCACCGCGACCGGTCGAGGTCCGCGAGATCGACGATCATGCGCATGGACGGCACCCAGTCGACTCCGTAGCCGGTCTGGGCGTTGGAGCCGGTGGCGTCGACGAGCGAGTCGCCGCCGGCCAGCCTCAGCGGGCCGCGGTTGAAGAGCCACTCGATCGGCCCGATCCCCGAGTCGCCGAACGTCTCGTTGGTCAGCTCCAGCCGGTGCAGGTCGCCCCACTTCCACTTCGCGGGGTCGCCGCCGAGACGGTGGCGCAGTTCGGTGTCGGCGTCCTTCATCGCCGCACGCAGGATGTCGTCGCGGGTCTCCTTCACGCCGGCCGTCCGCACGTCGTCCCACCACGGGTCCGCCGGCCGGTCGAGCAGGGTCCGCAGTACCTCGAACCACCGGTCCCCGCCGCCCGGGCGGGCGCCGTCCGGCAGCTCGTCGTTGAACGTGCGGATGAGCAGGTGCCGGTAGACCGCGTTGTAGTACGCCGCGGGGGCGGAGTCGGCGCCCTGGGTGTAGTCCCAGCCCCGCAGGAGATTCACGGCCGCACCCGAGCCGACCCGGAGCAGGTGCGGCACGAGCGTGGGCGCGAACCCGTTGCGGTCATCCAGCTGGATCCGCGCCATCCCCGCGGCGTCCATCACCGGCGTCCGCCGGATGAGCTCCTGGATGCGCGCGGCGCGATAACCGTACGTCCAGTCCCTGGTCAGCAGGTCCGGGTAGCCGGGACCGGTGGCGGCGTTGTTGGCGGTGACGATGTAGCCCTGCTTCGGGTCATAGACCGCGGGCAGCCGGTCGAACGGGAGGTAGCCCTTCCACTCCTGCTCCCCCGTCCAGCCCTCGGCGGGCCAGGTGCCGTCTCCCTTCGTACGGATCGGGATGCGGCCCGGCGCCTGGTAGCCGATGTTCCCGTCGACGTCGGCGTACACGAGGTTCTGCGCGGGCACGTCGAAGGACGCGGCGGCGGTGCGGAACTCGGTCCAGTTCCGCGCCGTGTCGATCAGTCCGATGGCGTCGCCCGTACGGCCCGGGTCCAGCGCCGTCCAGCGGAGCGCGACGGCGAGCCCGTTCCCGGCCCGGCGCGCGTCATCCAACGCGTCCGAGATCAGCGGGCCGTGCCGGGTCGCCCGTACGGTGATGGTGACCGGCCGGCCGCCCGCGACCTTGATCTGCTCGGTCCGCGTCTGGAGCGGCTCCCGGCGGCCCTTGTACTCGTACGTCCCGCCGCCCACGCGTTCGAGGTACAGGTCGGTGACGTCCGGGCCGAGGTTGGTGAAGCCCCAGGCGACGCGCTGGTTGTGCCCGATGACGACGCCGGGGACGCCGGAGAAGGTGAAGCCGCTGACGTCGAACGGGCAGGCCTGGCCCACCTGCCGGCAGTGCAGGCCGGCCTGGTACCACAGCGAGGGCATGGCCGGCGCGAGGTGCGGGTCGTTGGCGAGGAGCGGCTTGCCGGTGGCGGTCCGGCTGCCCGCGACCACCCAGGAGTTCGAGCCGAGACCGGGCGCGCCGTTGCCGAGCAGCGTCGGCATGGCGTTGATCGCGGCGGAGACCCTCTCCAGCGCGGGCGGCAGCGTACGCGCGCGGGGCTCGTCCACCGGGCCGCCCCGCGCGTCCTTGCCACCGGCGACGATGACCGGGTTCCGGTCGTAGGGGTAGTCCGGGTAGAGCTGGTCGACGCGGGCCTTGGACACCTTGGTGGCGGCCAGCGCGCGGCCGAGCTCTTCGTCCATGTTGCTGCGCAGGTCCCAGGCCATGGCCTTGAGCCAGGCGAGCGAGTCGACCGGCGTCCACGGCTCGGGGTGGTAGCCGGTGCGCTGGAGGCCCAGCACGGAGTACTCCAGGCTCTGCGTCGCGGTGTCCGGATGCCGCCGCAGCCACGCGTTGACGCCCTGGGCGTACGCCTGGAGGTAGCGCCGCGTGTCGGGGCGCAGCAGGGGCAGCTCCCGCTCGGCCACGCGGCGCCAGCCCATCGTCCGCACGACCTTGTCGGTGTCGAGCGTCGTCCTGCCGAACAGCTCCGAGAGCCGGCCGGCGGTGACGTGGCGGCGGAAGTCCATCTCCCAGAACCGGTCCTGCGCGTGCACGTAGCCCTCGGCGCGCATCAGGTCGTCGGCGTCGTCGGCGTAGATCTGCGGAATGCCGTACCGGTCGCGGTAGACGGTGACGTCCTTGCTCAGTCCCGTGACGGCGATCCGGCCGCTCGTCTGCGGACGGGACCGCCGGATCGTCCACCGCGCGTACAGGGTGAGCACCAGGGCGAGGACCAGGAGCACGATCAGGATGCGGACCAGCCAGCGGGCGGGGCGCGGCAGCCGGCTCAGCGGCGCGAACCTCGTCATGAACGCCTCTTTCCGTACCAAGGGTGGAGGAAGGCTAGAGCATTTCGGATCTTCTGTCCGCCTTCCGGCTTTTCGGCCACACCCGGGCGGTCGCCTCGCGTCGTTGACCGGCTCGCCGGACTTTTGGAATAATGGTCATACCAACCGGAGGCATCCATGACAGCACCGCGGACGACCGAACAGGGCCGCCGGGCCGCCGCGCCGTGGCAGAACCCGGAGTTCGCCGGAGCGTGGGCGGCCGGCGACCCGCTGGGCGACCTGCTCGCCCTCCCCCGCCGTCTCGCCGCCGCCCTCGTCGCGCTGGACCGCCCGCGGTCGCGGCTGATCGTGGACATCGGAAGCGGCCCCGGGGCGTTCCTCGCGGTGTTCCTGGAGGAGTTCGCCGAGGCGCGGGGCGTGTGGTCCGACGCGTCGGAGGCCATGCTCTCCCGGGCACGCGAGAGTCTCGCCCCGTACGGCGACCGGGTCGACTACCGCATCGTCGACATGACCGACCTGTCCGGTGGCGCGATCCCGGAGAACGCGGACGTGATCGTCACCTCGCGGGCCGCCCACCACCTCGACCGCGCCGGCCTGGCCGCCTTCTACACCGAGGCGGCCGGGCATCTGGCCCCCGGCGGATGGCTGGTCGACCTCGACCACACCGGCCCGTCCGACGTGTGGGACCAGCGCTTTCGCACCGTACGGAAACGGTTCACCCGGCCGCGCCGGAAGGGGGCCGAGCACCGCCACGACCACCCGCTGACCAGCGTCCAGGACCACCTGGACGGGTTCGCGGCGGCCGGCATCACCGATGTCGAGATCGCCTGGAAGGCCTTCTTCACCTGCCTGTTCATCGGACGCAAGGACGGCTGAGGCACCCGTTCGCGGCCGGTGGCACCCCGTGGAGGGCGTCCTTCGCCGCCGGCCGGTCAGCGGTGGGCGGAGCGCAGCAGCTCATTGACCTCCTCCGCGGCGGCGCGCACCTGGCCGAGCAGCCTGTGCTGCTTCGCGGCGGGGGCTCGTACCAGCGGCGATGGCACGGACAGTGAGGCCAGGATGCCGGTGCTGTCCCGTACGGCGGCGGCCGCCGCCCAGATCCCCATGTCGATCTCTTCCTCACTGCACTCCCAGCCGCGCTCCTCCACGAGCACGACCTCCTCCTCCAGCCGCGCCGCGGCGGCCGGATCGCGCGCGGCCAGCGGCTCCAGGTACGCGTGTCGCGCCTCCGGAGACATCGACGCCAGCAGGATCCGTGCGCTCGCGCCGTGCTCGAGGGACATCGGCTGGCCCGGCTCGTACGACGTGCGCAGCCGGTGCGAGGACTCCACCCGGTGGACGCACACGGCCGAGCTGCCGACCAGACGGACCAGGATGACCGTCTCCCCCGTCTCGGCGGCGAGCCGGCGCATCACCGGATCGGCGAGGTCGACGAGCGTCTCGGCGGCCTCGGCCGCCTGGGCGAGCTGGATGAGCCGCGCGGACAGGTGGTAGCCGCCCTGGTCGGCGCCGACCAGCAGCCCCGTGTCCCGCAGGAACGCGACGTATCGGTAGACGCTCGGCAACGGGATGCCGGTGACCTCGGCGAGGTCGCGCGCCGACAGGGTGTGGCGTTCCTTCGTGAACGCCATGAGCACGGCGAGGACACGCCGCGCGCTTTCGGCGCCGCGAACCGGCGCAGAGCTGGACAAAGGGTTGACACCACCCGGATTAGCGATTTAACTCGGCCGTAAATTTCTCACAGCGAGAGACTCTGACTATCACTAGATGATAGTAGGAGGGCGGGCCGCATGACCTTGTCGCGACACCCCGAAGAAGATCACCTCCGTGAGTTGCTGGCCGCCGCGCACCGCGTGCTGTACCACCAGGGCCTCGTGGACTACCTCGGCCACTGCAGCGCCCGCGTGCCGGGCACCGACCGGGTGCTCATCAAACCGAAGCACTCCCCCCGGGTGCGCGGCCTGGGCGGCCTGACCCCCGACGACATGGTGGTGATCGACCTCGACGGCGAACTCGTCGAGGCCGGCGCCGCCGGGGACGCCGAAGGACCGCCGGCGGAGCGCTTCATCCACACGGAGATCTACCGCGCCCGGCCGGACGTGTCCGCGGTCGTGCACACGCATCAGCCGGCCGGCACCCTCCTCGGCGTCATCGGCGCGGAGCTGCTCCCGGTGCTGCACGTCCCCTCGGTGCTCACGGCCGGCGGCGACGTCGGAACCTGGCCGTGCCCCCTCCTGGTGACCTCACCGGACCTCGGCCGCGAGCTCGCCGGCGCCCTGGGCGGGAGAGGACTGTGTCATCTCCAGGGTCATGGCGTCGTCAGCGTCGCCGACGACCTGCGGCGGGCGGTGCTGGCGGCGATCGCCGTGGAACAGCTCGCCGAGGCGAACCTCACCATCCTGCAGACCGGACTGCGGCCGCGGATCATCCAGCCGGACGAGCTGAGCCGGCTGGGCGAGACCGTGGCGGCCATCGGCGGGCGCTGGGCGTACTACCTGGAGCTGGCCGGTCTCGATCCGGTCGAGGCGGTACCGGCGTAACCGGCACGACTCCGTTCGGCCGCGTGACCCACGACGCACCCAGCGATGAGGAGAACCGACACACCGTGAAGATCGACGCCTTCTGCCACATCATGCCGCGGCCCTACTACGACCGTTTCTTCGAGCTGGACGTCGCCGTGCACGCGGCGAACCTGCGCAAGCGCGTGTCCAACATCCCGTCGCTGGTGGACATGGACGTCCGGTTCGCCCAGATGGACGAGTTCGGCGACTACCGCCAGATCATCAACATCGCCGCGCCGCCCGTGGAGGATCTCGGCTCGCCGGCGATCTCCAAGGAGATGGCGCGCATCGGCAACGAGTCGATGGCCGCGCTGGTCCGCGACCATCCGGACCGGTTCGCCGGGTTCATGGCGTGTGTTCCGATGGACGACCCCGACGCCGCGGTGGCGGAACTCGACCATGCCACCGGCGAGCTCGGCGCCTACGGCGCGCAGATCTACACCCACGTGAACGGCCGGGCGATGGACGACGAGCGGTTCGAGGCGTTCTACGAACGCATGGCGGCCTCGGGCGGGCTCCTCCAGGTGCATCCCTGCCGCAGCTCCGCGTGGTCGGACTACCCGACCGAGCCGCGGTCCCGGTACGAGATCTGGTGGACGTTCGGCTGGGAGTACGACCTGTCGGCGTTCATGGCCCGGATCGTCTTCTCCGGCGTGCTCGAACGTCATCCGGATCTCAAGCTGCTCATCCACCACGGCGGCAGCATGGTGCCGCACTTCGCCGGCCGGGTCGGCCCCGGCTGGGACCAGCTCGGCGCCCGTACGCCGGAGGACCAGAAGGAGGACGTCGAGGGCTACCCGCTGACGAAACGGCCGATCGAGTACTTCAAGCAGATGTACGTCGACACCGCGATGTTCGGCGCGGCCAACGCCGTACGCTGCTCGATCGACTTCTACGGCGTCGACCACGTGCTGTTCGGCTCCGACAGCCCGTACGACCCGGAGCGCGGCCCCGGCTACATCCGGTCCACCATCAAGAACCTGCGCGAGGTCGGGCTGACCGAGGCCGAGCAGGACACCATCTTCCAGGGCAACGTGACCCGCCTGCTCGGTCTCACCGCGGAGGCGTGAGCGATGCCGGAGGTTCTGATCGTCGGCGGCGGCCCCGTGGGGCTGACGCTGGCGATCGAGCTCGGCCAGCAGGGCGTCACCTGTGCACTGATCGACAAGCGGGCGGAACTCGGCCGGCTGCCCAAGATGGAGCGCTGCAACGCACGGACGATGGAGAACTTCCGGCGTGCGGGCATCGCCGACCGGATCCGGGCGGCGGGGCTGCCGCGCGACGTGCCGATGGACGTCTTCGTCTGCGTCGAGTCGGTGACGCGGCCACCGCTGGTGCACCACCGGTACCCGTCGGTCGCGGAGTTCGCCGCGACCGCACGCGACGTCAATGACGGGTCGCTGCCGCTGGAGCCGTACCAGCTGATCTCCCAGTACACCCTGGAGCCGTTGCTGCGCGAGGTCGCGGAGCGCACTCCCGGGGTCACGGTACGGTTCGGCCACGAGCTGACCGGGCTCGAGGACGACGGCGACGGCGTGACCGCGCGGGTTCGGACCGCGGACGGCGGATCCCGGGAGATCCGCGCCGACTACCTGGTGGGCTGCGACGGCGGCAACAGCACGGTGCGCAGGGCGCTCGGCATCGAACTGCGCGGCGACTCGCTGCTCGAACTGCGCCAGGCGCTGTTCCACTGCCCGGACCTGTTCGACCGCATCCCGATCGGCAAGGGCCGCCACTACCACATCGCGGACGAGCGGTCCTCCTTCCTCATCGTCCAGGACGACACGAGGCACTTCTCCCTGCACGCGAGCGTCGACCGGGACGAGGACATGCCGCGGCTCTTCGAGTCGGTGGCCGGCCTGCCCGTCGACTACGAGACGCTGTACATCGGCCGGTGGACGCAGCGCCTCATGCTGGCCGACCGCTACCGCGACGGGCGGGTGTTCATCGCGGGCGACGCCGCCCACCTCGTCATCCCGACCGGCGGGCTCGGCATGAACACCGGCGCCGGCGACGCCGTGGACCTGGCCTGGAAGCTCGCCGGCACCCTGCGCGGATGGGGCGGACCGGCCCTGCTCGACTCGTACGAACGAGAGCGCAGGCCGATCGGCGAGCGCAACGTCGCGGCCTCCCGCAAGGCGGCCGGGGGCCGCCGTGCCTGGCGGGCCGCCTGGCGGCCCGACATCGCCGACGACACCCCGGCGGGCGCGCGCACCCGTGCCGCGCTGGCCGCGATCGCCGACCGGGAGCAGCGCTGGAGCAACGACCTGCTCGGCATCGAACTCGGCTACCGCTACCGGGACTCACCGTTGGTCGTCTCCGAAGAGGGGGACGGACCGGATCCGAACAGCTTCCAGTACACGCCCACGACCTGGCCGGGCGCGCGGCTCCCGCACATCTGGCTGGATGACGGCACGGCCCTGCACGACCACCTGGGCCGCCGCTTCACGCTGCTGTACACCCCGGGCACCGAGGCGGACGTCGCCGGGCTGGCCGGGGCCTTCGCGCGGTACGGCGCGCCGTTCGCCGCCGTCGAGGTCCGCTCGGCCGCGGCCGAGACGGTCTACGAGGGCCACCGCCTCATTCTCGTCCGGCCCGACCTGCACGTCGTCTGGCGCGGCCGGGACAAGTTGCCCGAACCCGGCCGCCTGGCGGCACTGGCCGGCGGCCATCTCAGTCACCAGATCGCCCTCGGACGGTCGTGACGACCAAGGGGTAATCCCATGAATGTCGGCACCCATCGCACACCGGACGGTCACCTCATCCCCCGCCGCCTGGCCACCGGAGTCGCGGCCTCGGCGCTCCTGCTGGCCCCCGTGGCCTGCGGCGGATCCGACGGCGGTGCGGGCGGCACGACGAGCATCACCGTCGCCATCCCGCCTGCCGTCTCCGGAATCGACGTCTACGCCGCCCAGGCCCAGGGCTACTTCACCCGGCACCACCTCAAAGTCAAGATCAAAACGGTCAACGGCGGCTCGGCCATCGTGCCGGCCCTGGCGTCCGGAGCGGTGCAGATCGGCGAGTCCAACGTCCTGTCGGTCATCCAGGGCGCGAGCCGGGGGGTCAAGGAGCCGTGCATCGCGGGAGCCAACACCGACCCGCCGTCCGGCCACTACCTGAGTCTCCTCGCCGGGCCGCGCTCCGGCGTGCGCGGACCGGCCGACCTGTCCGGCAAGACGGTCGCGGTGAACGCCACGTCCGGCGTCAACGAGCTGCTGACCGACGCGTACCTGGCCGCGCACGGAGTGAACCCGGCCTCGGTGCACTTCATCGGCCTGCAGTTCCCCGACATGCCCGCCGCGCTGAAGGCCGGACGGGTCGCCGCGGCGATGACCACCGAACCGTTCACCACGATCGCGATGGGCCAGGGCGGGACGGTGCTGACCGGCACGCCGCTGGCCTCGGTGCCCGGCACCCCGACGTACTCGTGCTGGAACGCGTCGAGGTCCTGGGTGTCCTCGCACCAGACCGTCGCGGCGGACTTCGTCGCGGCGATGCGGCAGACCGACACCTACATCTCCACTCACCCGGACGAGTTCCGCTCCATCGTCGGCGAACATCTGAAGGTGAGCCCGCAGGCGCGGTCGGCGATGACGTTGCCCCTGTTCACCGACAAGCTGACCGCCGACGACGTCACGGCGTGGGAGAACGCCGCGCGAAGGTACGGCCTCCTCGAATCCGTCCCGGCGTCCGACGAGGTGCTGATGGAGGCCGGGACATGACGAGCGTCATCCGCGCCGCGACGACCCGCCCCGCGGGCTCCGGACCGGCCCGCACGCCACGTCCCCGGCTGCGCCGCCGCCTCCGGGGCGCGGCCGGCGTCGTGGTGGTGCTGGCGGTCTGGGCGCTGCTCACCGAGACGGGCGTCCTGGACACCCAGAACCTGCCGACCATCCCCGCCGTGCTGAGCGCGCTCGGCGACTCCGCCACCGACATCCTCGCGAGCCTGGGCACCACGCTCGAAGCCATGTTCATCGGCCTGGTCGTCGCCTCTGTCGCAGGGGGTGCGCTCGGCCTGGCGGTGGGCCTGTCGGCGTGGGCGGACGCCGCCACGGACGTGATCGTGCGGATGATGCGGCCGATGCCGTCGCTGGCGCTGATCCCGGTCGCCATCCTGCTCGCCGGGCTGGGCACCACCATGACCTCGGGGCTGGTGACGTTCGCCGCCTTCTGGCCCGTCTTCATCAACGCGCGGTACGGCGCGCGGCAGGTCGAACCGCGGCTGCTGGACACCGGCCGCGCCCTGCACTTCGGGCGGTGGGAGCTGATCTGGCGCGTCGTCGTGCCGAGCACCGCGCCCGCCATCACGACGGGGGTGCGGATCGCGGTCAGCATGGCGCTCGTCGTCACCGTCTCGGTCGAGCTGGTCGCGGGCACCGGCGGCCTCGGCGGCTATGTGCTCGCCGCCGAGCAGGGCGGATCGATCCCGCAGATGTACGCGGGCATCATCGTCGGCGGTGCCGTCGGCTGGCTGCTCAACCTGGCGTTCACCGCGGTGACCCGGCGCGCGCTGCGCTGGGAGGCCGCCACGGCGCGAGGCGGGGAGGCGTGATGGCGGCCGTCATCGGAGACCGGACCCACCGCCGGAGCGTCGTGCGGAACCGGCGCCTGGCCCTGCGCGCGACGGGCTGGCTCGGTCTCATCGTCGCGGCCGGAGTCTGGCAGCTGCTGGCGATGGCGCTGCACCAGGCGATCTTCCCGACATTCGTCACCGCCCTCGCGGCCGTGGGTCACGTCATCACCGGTCCCCGGCTGACCCAGGACATCCTGCCCTCGGTGGTACGCGCGCTGGCCGGGTTCGCCATCAGCGCCGTGGTGGGCATCGCGGTCGGCCTCACTCTCGGGTACGTCCGCCGGCTCGGCGACTACTGCGTGACGGTCATCGACTTCCTGCGGTCGCTCCCGGCGCCGCTGTTCGTGCCGCTGGGGATCGTCGTGCTCGGGCTCGGGAGCACGATGGTGGTGGCCATCGTGGTCAGCGCGGCGGTGTGGCCGGTGCTGCTGAACTCCTTCGACGCCGCGCGCCGCGTCGAGCCGCTCCACCTCGACACCGCACGCGCCTACGGCCTGCGCCGGTTCGCGCTCTTCCGGATCGTCCTGCTGCCCGCGACGCTGCCGATGGTGTTCGCCGGCCTCAGGGTGGCGCTCAGCACGTCGCTGGCGGTCCTCGTCGTCGCCGAGATGCTCGGCGCGCACTCGGGCATCGGCTTCTTCATCCAGGACGCCCAGCAGACGTTCCGGGTCCCGGACACGTACGCGGGCGTCATCGTCCTGGCCGCCGTCGGCTGGCTTTTCGACACCGCGTTCCTGCTCGTGGAACGACGGTTGCTCCGATGGGAGTCCGCGCTCACGGGAGGCAGTCATGTCTGATCGGTCCCTGCTCGAGGTCACCGGAGTGAGCAAGAGCCTGACGTCCGCGTCCGGTGACGTGCTGGTGGTCAACGAGGACGTCAGCTTCGGGCTGGAGCCCGGGGAGTTCGTCTCGGTGGTGGGCCCGTCGGGCGCGGGCAAGACGACCCTGCTGCGGACGCTCAGCGGACTCATCGGCCCGGACGCGGGAACGGTGGAGCATCGCGGCGAGGCCGTCCAGGGCGTGCCGTCCTGGCTGTCCATCGTGTTCCAGGAGTACAACAAGACCCTGTTCCCGTGGCTGTCGGTCGCCAAGAACGTCCGGCTGGCCGTCCGTGAGCTGCCCCGGCGCGAGGCCGCCGCCCGGGTCGAGAGCGTGCTGGGCCAGGTCGGCCTGGCCGACTTCGCCGAGCGCTATCCGTGGGAGCTGTCCGGCGGGATGCAGCAGCGGGTCGCGCTGGCCCGCGCCATCGTCGCCGACCCCGAGCTGCTGCTCATGGACGAACCGTTCGCCTCGGTCGACGCGCTGACCCGCGCCAAGCTGGAAGACGTCGTACGCGACCTGTGGGCGCAGGTCGGCTTCGCCGCGCTCCTGGTCACCCACGACATCGGCGAGGCGATCTATCTCAGCGACCGCGTCCTGGTGATGTCGGCGCGGCCGTCGACGATCGTCTCGCAGGTCACCGTCGACCTGCCCCGGCCGCGCGGCCAGTCCGTCACCCGGGCGCTGCCGCGCTTCCACGAGCTGCACGAACAGGTGCTCGGGCTGGTCGAGCGGAACGGAGCGGCCCGGTGATGACGCACACCGCCGTGGACCTCACCCTGGCGATGGCCTACTACGAACACGCCGCGGGGCTCACGTCCGGCCGGGTTCCGGTCGAGGGCGCGCGCGTGCGATGGCTGGAGCTACCGGTCGAGGAGATCTTCCACCGCTTCTACGAGTACCGCGAGTGGGAGCTCTCGGAGATGTCGATGGGCAAGTACATCGCGCAGGTCTCCCAGGGCGACGACTCGATGGTCGGGCTCCCGGTGTTCCCCTCACGCGTGTTCCGCCACTCCGCGTTCTACGTACGGGCCGGCGAGATCACCGCGCCGGAGCGGCTCCGGGGCAGGCGCCTCGGCATCCCCGAGTGGGCGCAGACCGCGGCGGTGTACATGCGCGGGCTGCTCACGCAGGAGTGGGGAATCCCGCTGGAGGAGGTGCGGTGGTTCCAGGCGGGCGTCAACCAGCCGGGACGACGCGAGCACGTCCGGCTCGCGCTCCCGCCGGGCGTCGAGCTGACGCCGGTGCCCGGCCGCAGCCTGAACGACATGCTCCTCGCCGGTGACATCGACGCCGTCCTGAGCGCGCATCCGCCCGAGGCGTTCAAGTCCGGCGACCCCCGTGTGCGCCGGTTGTTCCCCGATCCGCCGGCGGTCGAGGAGGAGTACGCGCGGCGGACCGGGATCGTGCCGATCATGCACCTGGTGGTGGTGCGCCGTGACGTGGTGGACCGGCACCCGTGGCTGGTCGGCAACCTGATGACGGCGTTCGAGGAGGCGCGGTCGCGGAGCGTGGCCCGGCTCGCCGCGGGGCCCGCGGGGCCCGGCAGCCGGGTACCGCTCCTGTGGACCGATGAGGCGCTGGCGCGCACCCGCGCCGCGTTCGGCGGCGAGCCCTGGCCGTACGGCGTGGACGCGAACCGCACGACCCTTGAGGCGTTCGCCCGCTGGGCGGACGAGCAGGGCGTCACCCATCGCCGGGTCGAGGTCGATGAGCTGTTCCCCGCGTCCGTCCGCACGCGTTACCGGATCTGAAGGGGAGGTCTCCGTGGCGAACAAACGAGGTGCGCACGCGGTGCTGACCGCCGCCGCTCTCACCCTGCTCGCGCCGGCCTGCGGGGGTTCGGGCGGGTCGGCCGGTGTCACGTCCGTGACGATCGGCGCGCCGCCGGTCGTCGGGCTCGGCGACCTGTACACCGCCGAGAGCCGGCACCTGTTCGAGGCGCACCGGCTCCGGGTGAAGGTCCGGTCCGTCAACGGCGGCGCGCAGGTGGTCCCGGCGTTGCAGTCCAACGCCGTCGACATCGGCCAGTCGAACATCGTCTCGGTGCTCCAGGCACGGCAGCGTCACCTGAACATCTCCTGCTTCGCCGCGGCCTTCCGCTCGCCGAGCGGTCCCCAGCTGGCGCTCGTCGTCTCGCGCACGCGTGCGGCGGCCATCCGGACCCCCGCCGCCCTGGCCGGTACGACGATCGCCGTCAACACGCTGCACAACGCCAACCAGCTGATCGCGGAGAAGTACCTCCAGTCGCAGGGCGTGAACCCGGCGTCGGTGCACTTCATCGGGCTGGACTACCCCAGCATGCCCGGAGCGTTGTCGGCGGGGCGGGTGGCGGCGGCGATCGTCGACGAGCCGTTCACCACCACGGTGGTGGCCCAGGGCTCGAAGGTCATGTCGCCACAGCCGGACGGCCAGATCACACCACATCCCGTGTACGCGTGCTGGATGGCGTCGTCCTCGTGGCTGTCCCACCACAAGGACGTCGCGTCGAGGTTCACCGCCGCGCTGAACGAGGCCGACCGGTACATGGCCGCGCACCCGGGCTACCTGTCCTCGATCCTGCCGAAGTACACGACGGTCTCCGCACGGCTCGCCGGCCGGGTCACGCTGCCCGACTTCGCCACGGCCATGACCCCCGCCGACGTCCAGCCGTGGTCCCAGGCGGCCGCGCAGTTCAAGGTCACCGACTCGGTCGTGCCCCCGGCGTCGATCATCACGAGCCTGAGGTAGGAGACCGCCGCGGCCGGCCGGGTCCTCCTACCGGGAAAGTAAGGTCTGGGTATTGCAATGGTATTACCAATATGCAACAGTGGCAACCAGCCAGGCCGATCCGGCGAACTCCGCGAGCATCCCTCATTCACGCCGATTCGCCGCCACGGCGGCACGTCACCTCTGTCGCGAATCTCAGCCGACCCCCGAAAGCCCTGCCGAGCCCCCGGCGATTCCGGTGCTGCGCTCGATCACGCTCGAGCTCCCGTCCGGCATGGCGTTTATCCAGGGAGGATCAATGGATGAAGTGAACTGCCGGCGACTGACGGGAGCGACCGCGATCGTGACCGGCGCGGCCCACGGGATCGGCGTGGCCTACGCGCGCCGCCTCGCCGGCGAGGGCGCCAGGCTCGTGGTCGCGGACCTCGACGGCGACGCGGCGGAGAAGGTCGCCGCGTCGCTTCGCGAGGAGGGCCGGGAGGCGATCGCGGTCCAGGCCGACATCGCCGACGAGGCCTCCGTCGGCCGGCTGGCGACCGCCGCCCTGGACGCCTTCGGCACGATCACGGTGCTCGTCAACAACGCCGCGATGTTCTCCGTCGTCCCGATGTCCCGGGCGTCCTTCGACGCGATCGAGCCGGCCGAGTGGGACCGGCTGATGGAGGTCAACGTCAAGGGACCGTGGCTGACCACCCGGGCGGTGGCCCCGGCCATGCGCGAACGCGGCTACGGGAAGATCGTCAACATCAGCTCGGGCACCGCGCTCAAGGGCTCGGCGACCCGCATCCACTACGTGACCGCCAAGGCCGCGATCCTCGGGTTCACCAGGACGCTGGCCCGCGAGCTCGGCGGCGACGGGATCACCGTCAACTGCGTCGCCCCGGGCAGCACGCTCAGCGAGGAGAACCCGGACGAGGCGACGGTGAGCCGCCGGGCGGAGCGGCTCGGCGACCGCGCCCTCAAGCGCGTCCAGATGCCCGCCGACCTCGTCGGCGCCGTGGCGTTCCTCGCCTCACCGGACAGCGACTTCGTCACCGGACAGACCCTCGTGGTCGACGGTGGCTCGGTCATGCACTGATCGAATCCCGGCGAACCCGGAAGAGGTGGCGAGATGACCGGTCCGCACGCACTACGAGCGATCATCGGTGCCGTGTCCGCCGTCGCGTTGGGGGCCGTGACGGCGGGATGCGGACAGACCGGTGCCTCGGCGGCCAAGAAGGTCGCCGAGGTCGCCCAGTACACCAAGGCCGACCGCACGACCATGCTGACCGCGGGCGCGAAGAAGGAGAAGCGTCTGGTCTGGTACACGACAGTGATCACCAACCAGATCGCCCAGCCGCTCGCGAACGCGTTCCACCGGAAGTACCCCTACATCACCGTCCAGCTGTACCGCGGCGACTCGGGCACGGTCGCGCAGAAGATGATCCAGGAGTACCGCACGCGCTCGTACCGGGTCGACCTGATCGACGGCACCAGCACGTCGGCCATGCTCCGGCAGACCGGGTTCCTGCAGCCGTTCCGCAGCCCCGAGCTGGCCTCCTACCCCGCGCAGTTCAAGGACCCGGGCGGCTACTGGGGCGCCGAGCTGCTCTACTACATGGTCCTCGCCCGCAACACCAAGCTCGTCCCCGCGGGTCAGACGCCGCGGACGTACCAGGATCTGCTGGACCCGAAGTGGAAGGGCAAGCTCGCCTGGAGCACCAGCTCCGGCTCCGGCGCGCCCACCTTCGTCGGCAACATCCTCACCTCCATGGGCCAGGACCGCGGCACGGCCTACCTGCACCAGCTCGCCGGGCAGGGGATCCACAACGTGAGCTCCTCCGGCCGGAGCGTGCTGGACCAGGTCGTGGCCGGCCAGTTCCCGCTCGCTCTGCAGGTCTTCAACGACCAGGTCGACTTCAGCAAGGCGGCGGGCGCGCCGGTGGACTGGGTCCCGCTGCAGCCGGTGACCGGCCAGGTCTCGCGGATCTCGCTGGCGGCCAGGGCACCGCATCCGGACGCCGCGATGCTCTTCCTCGACTTCATGTTCTCCACGGAGGGCCAGCAGATCGTCCGGCAGCGCGGAGGCATCCCGGCCAGTCCCCAGGTCGAGGCGCTGCGGCCCACGCTGAAGCCGGGGCCGGGGAGGTTCACCGCCGACTACATCCAGGATCGGGCGGCGACCCAGCTCAGCCACTGGAGCGATGTGTACCAGCAGCTCTTCGTGCAGGGCGGCTGATCCGCGGTGGGTGTGTCATCCGACCCGCGGATCGCGGCGGCCTCCGCCACCGCACGGCCGCGGGCCGAGCGGGCGTCCCTCCTGTCCCCGCGAGTCGTCATGTGGCTCATCGCGGCCGTGTTCGCCCTGCTCACGGTTCCGCCGCTGGTCACGGTGGTGCAGCGGAGCCTGTACACGACCGACCTCATCGGCGAGCCCGGCACGTTCACGCTGGACAACTACAAGCATCTGTTCACGCAGGGGGCGTCGCTGCGCGTCGTCGCCAACAGCCTGATGCTCGCGGCCGGCGCGACCGTCCTCGCCCTCGTGGTCGGCGGCACGCTCGCGTGGGTGGTCGAGCGCACGGACGCCCGCGGCCGGGGGGTGTGCCGTGCCGCGATGCTGCTGGCCCTGGCGATGCCGTACGTGCTGTACGCGATGGCGTGGATCCTGCTGCTCGGGCCGAACGGCCCGGTGAACCAGGCGGCGAGGCACTGGTTCGGCCTGGGCCAGGTCGTCAAGCCCTACTCCCTGCCCGTGATGATCTTCGTGGAGGGCCTGGTGTCGGCGCCGCTGGCCTTCCTGCTGCTCGCGGCCGTGCTCCGCAACATGGACCCGTCCCTGGAGGAGTGTGCGCAGGTGTCGGGCGCCGGAGTCGGGAAGACGCTGTCGCGGGTGTCCGCGCCGCTGGTCACGCCGGGTGGGATCGCCGTCGCGATGCTCATCTTCGTCCGCGCGCTCGAGGCGTTCGAGGTGCCGGCGATGGTCGGCCTGCCGGGCGGCGTCACGGTGATGACGACCAGGATCTACCTCGGCACCCAGCGGCAGCCGCCCGACTACGGAGGCGCCGGCGCGTACGCCGTCCTCCTCATGGTCGCGGTCGGCGTGCTGCTGGCGCTGTCGGCCCGGATCACCCGCCGCGGCGCCGCGTACGCGACGGTGACCGGGCGTGGTTTCCGTCCGCGCCGGGTCGCGTTGGGCCGGTGGCGGTTCCCGGCGACCGCGCTGGTGTGGCTCTTCGTCCTGGTCGGCCTGGTCGCGCCGATCGGGCTGCTGGTCTGGGCGAGCGTGCTGCCGTACTACGCGGCGCCCGGGCAGATTCCGACGCGGCTGCTGACGTTGCACAACTACCACGCGGTACTCGGGCAGCCGGCGCTGCTCGGCTCGATCACCAACACTCTGCTGATCGGCGTGTGCACCGCGACGGTGGTGTGCCTGCTGACCGCGGGCGCCGGCTGGTTCGTGGCCCGGACGCGACTGCGCGGCCGCTGGGTGCTGGAGCAGCTGGGCGGCATCCCGCTCGTCATCCCCGGCATCATCATGGGACTCGGCGTATCCGCCTTCTACCTCCAGGTCCCGATCGCCGTGTACGGGACGATCTGGATCTTCGTGCTCGCCTTCGTCGCGCGGTACCTGCCGTACGGGATGCGCTACACGGGCTCGGGCCTGGTCCAGATCGGCCGGGAGCTGGAGGAGGCCGCCCTCATGAGCGGCGCCAGGCCGGGCCGCACGTTCGCGCGGATCGTCCTGCCGCTGCTGATGCCGTCGCTGGCGGCCGCATGGATCTTCGTCTTCCTCGTCGCCGGCAAGGAGCTGTCCATGTCCGTGCTGCTCTCCAGCCCGGACACCCAGGTCATGGCGGTGTCACTGTTCGACCTGTTCAACAACGGCCAGATCACCCAGAGCGCCGCCTTCGGCGTGGTGTGGACGCTGGGCCTCGGCGTCTGCGTCGCGCTGCTCGGCGTCATCGCGCGGCGCGCCCGTATCGAGATCCAGGGCTAGGGGCTCACGATGAACCGTTACGACGAACTTCTTCAGGACACGATCGACCTGCACTGCCACGTCGACCTGGAGTTCTCCGAGACGTTGTTCCGCAAGCGCGGGCCGGAGGACGAATGGCTGCCCGCCGCGGAGCGCTCGGGCATGCGCGGCGTCGTCCTGAAGTCGCATCTGTGGCCGACCGTCTCGGTGGTGCCGTTCATCAAGCGGCTCTATGAGGGGCCGGTCGAGGTGTGGCCGAGCATCACGCTGAACGGCGCCGCCGGCGGCATCGACCTGTGGAGCGTCGAGGCCGCCTGCCACCAGGGCGCGCGGACGGTCTTCCTGCCGACCTGGGGCTCGGTCAACGACCTGCGCAACGGCGGGTTCCACCGGCGGCTGGCCGACTCGTTCGCGTGGTTCCGCCCGGAACGCCTGTGCGTCCAGCGCGTCATCGACGACGACGGCAAGCCGACCGACGACGTACGCGACCTGGTGCGGTTCTGCCGCGACCACGGCCTCACGCTCGCGACCGGGCACGTATCGTGGCAGGAGTCCCTCGCCGTCGCGGAGGAGGCGGCGGCGGCCGGGCTGGACCGGCTCATCTGCAGCCATCCGCTCTCCAACTCCGTGCGCGCGCCCCTCGACGCCGTACGGCGCATCGCCGAGCTCGGCGCGTACGCCGAGATCTGCTGGACCAACATCGCCCCGGGCCGGAAGGACCCCGCCGAGGTGGTGGCCGCCATCCGGGAGATCGGCCTGGACCACGTCGTCGTCGCCACCGACTACTTCACCGGCGCGGTCCCGCAGCCGTCCGACCTGTTCCGGCTGACGCTCGGCACGCTGCACGACGCCGGGCTGAGCTCCGCCGAGATCCACCGGGTCGCCGCCGAGAACCCCGCACGGGCGCTCGGCCTGGAATGACCCCCGCCAACGACGAAACGACGCTTGTGAGGATGATGCCCAGTGACTGAGACGGTCCAGGCCGGCACGACCGCCCCCGCGGATGTTCCCCATCGCCCGATGCTGGTCGGCGGTGAGTGGGTCGACGCCGCGGACGGGGCGCGGCTCACCTCCGTCAACCCGGCGACCGAGGAGGCGATCGGGACGTTCCCCGACGCCGGGCCCGCGGACGTCGACCGCGCCGTCACGGCCGCACACGAGGCGGCCGAAGGGACGACGACGGTGCCGTGGCGGCCGCGCGGCTAGCTGCTGCGCGAGTTCGCGGCGCGCATCCGGGAACGGGCGGAGGAGTTCGCCCGGCTCGACGTCGCCGACTCGGGCAACCCCCTGGCCGGGATGCTGGCCGACGCGCGCAGCGTCTCGGACGAGATCGGCTACTACGCGGGGATCGCCTCGGAGACGAAGGGGTTCACCGCGCCGCAGCTCCCGGACAGCCTGACCTTCACCGAGCGCAGCCCGTACGGGGTCGTGGGCCGCATCATCCCGTTCAACCATCCGTTGAAGTTCGCGGCGGGCAAGATCGCGGCGCCGCTCGCCGCGGGTAACACGGTGATCCTCAAGCCCGGGGAGCAGACCTCGCTGTCCGCGCTGGAGATGGGCGAGATCGCCGCGGAGGTGTTCCCCTCGGGTGTCGTGTCGGTCGTCACGGGCCGTGGCGCGGGCGCGGGCAACGCCCTCACCGCCCACCCCGGCGTGCCGCGGATCGCCTTCACCGGCTCGGTGCCGACGGGCAGTGCGATCCTGCGCGCCGCGGCGGACCACATCAAGCACGTCACCCTCGAACTCGGCGGGAAGAACCCCCTGGTCGTCTTCCCCGACGTCGACCCGGTCAGGGCGGCGCACGCCGCCGTCGCGGCGATGAACCTCATCCGGTGCGCCGGCCAGTCGTGCGGGTCGGCCTCCCGGGTGTACGTCCACGACGACATCCGGGACGCCTTCCTCGACGCGCTCGTCGCGCGGGTCGGCGAACTCGTGGTCGGCGACCCGAGCGAGGAGGGCAGCGACGTGGGCCCCCTGGCGTTCCGCGCGCACTACGAGCGGGTCATGGAGTTCATCGAGAGCGGCCGGCGTGAGGGCGCGACGCTGCTGGCCGGTGGCCGCCGCCCGCCGCACCTGGACCGCGGCTTCTACGTCGAGCCCACGGTCTTCGCCGACGTGACCGAGGACATGCGCATCGGCCGCGAGGAGATCTTCGGCCCGGTCATGTCGGTGTTCGCCTGGTCCGACGTGGACGACGTGCTGCGCCGGGCCAACGACTCGGAGTACGGGCTGACCGCCAACGTCTGGGCGCGCGACGTCACGGCCGCGCACCGGATGGCCCGCCGGCTCGAGGCGGGTTACGTCTACGTCAACGGCACGGGCCGCCGCCCTGCGGGAACGGCCTTCGGCGGGTGGAAGCACAGCGGCCTCGGCAAGGAGAACTCCCTGGAGGAGCTGCTCTCCTACACCCGGGAGAAGACGATCAACATCACGCTGGTCTGACACGAGGAGACGAGGAACCGACGCCTCGGAGGTACGAGCAGGACGGACGACGCGCGGCGCCGGGCCGTCGTCCCGCGCGGGCCCGGATTTCCGCGAGCCGGGCCCGCGGAGAGGCTCTGCGGGCGGCACCGGCCACCGCGCCG
>NZ_JBHLZP010000053.1:0-26682 GCF_042429965.1 Actinoallomurus acaciae | reverse complement strand
CGCTGCGCCGGTCGCCGCGTGCGCTCGTCGCGCTCGGCGCGGGCGTGGCGACCGTGCTCGCCACGTCGTACGCGACCGCCGGTGGCGCCGGGATCGTCGCGTTGGCGCGGCGCGGCCGGTCACCGTCCTGGAACACCCCCTGGCAGTTGCTCGTGCCGGTCCTCGGAAGGCTCCCCTCCTGGCTGCCGTTGGCCGCGTTTCTGCTCGCGGCCGTGGTGACGGCCCGGCTCCTGCGCGACCGTACGCGCGGCCCGGTCTGGCTGGGACCGGCGCTGGCGGTGTGCACGGCCTGGGTGGTCACGACGCCGATCTACTACCCGTGGTACGAGGCGTTGGTCCTGCCGCTGGTGGCCCTGGCACCCGCGAGCCGGCTGGACTGGGTGCAGCTCACCCGTGCGCTGGTCGCCACGGTCGGCTGCCTACCGGGGCTGGCGGTGCGGTTCGGCGGCACCTGGCTGCGCTCCGGGCCCCTGCCGTACGTGGTCCCCGGAGCGCTGCTGATGCTGGGGGTGCTGCTCCTGTTCGTCCGGCGCCCTCGCCGGCGATTCAGAGTCCCGGCATGAGGCCGAGGGCGGTCAGCACGGCCGGTACGACGACCAGGATCGTGCCCAGCAGCACCGGCGCGCCCACGACGCCGAGGACCCCGACGCCTCCGCGCAGCCCCTGGCGCCGCTGGTAGGAGACCGTCAGGACCCCGTAGCCGGCGGCGAGTGCCAGGAAGAACACCACGTAGGCGACGCTGCGGAGGGTGAGCTGGTCGGTGCTGCCCATCAGGCCCAGGCCGATGCCGATCGCCTCCACCAGACTGCCCAGGACGTACAGGGCGAGCAGCGCGAACGCGCCCCACAACAGCACGCCCAGGCGCTCCGGGGAAAGGAGCCGCGGGCGCTTGGCGACCGACAGCAGGGCCACCGCCGCCCCCAGCGCCTTCAGCCCGACGACGAGCCAGTTCATCACGGCGATCCCGGATGCATACTCGGCGTAGGGACCACCGCCGAAGCGGTCCGTCATCTCGAAGACGACGTTGATGACGGCGAACCCGCCGCAGAGCAGGGCCACCAGAGCGGCCGTCACGATGACGCCGGCGCCGGGGCGCGTCCGAGCCTGGTGACGATCGGTTATGGAAGCGGTAAGAGCCATGCCGACAGTGAATCCGGCCCCGGCGG
This sequence comes from Actinoallomurus acaciae, assembly GCF_042429965.1. Lineage (NCBI taxonomy): Bacteria > Bacillati > Actinomycetota > Actinomycetes > Streptosporangiales > Thermomonosporaceae > Actinoallomurus > Actinoallomurus acaciae. The sequence continues at coordinate 25,516 of NZ_JBHLZP010000053.1, read as the reverse complement.
CCGCGTCCTCCCCCACGTGGGGGAGGTTCGGTGACCGGGGCCGGATTCGGAGCCGGATCAGGCGGAGATCTGGACGGGAGTGCCGAGCGGCAGCATCTTCGCCAGCTTCGTGATCATCGTGTTGCTGATGCGCACGCACCCGTGGCTGACCGAGGTGCCCAGCAGCTTGGGCTGGTTGGTGCCGTGGATGCCGATGATCGGGTCGTGGCCGTTGAACTGGGTGAGCGCGGTCGACTGTCCGGACAGCCCGTACGCGTACGGCCCGTAGTCGCCGTTCGGGTTCGGCGGCTGCAGCAGTTCGGTGAGGTAGTAGGCGCCGCCCGGCGTCGGGGTGTCGGACTTGCCGATCGCCGCCGGGGTGCTGATCAGCACCTTCTTGCCCTGGTAGAGCTTCAGGCGGTGGGCCGACTGGAGCACCTGGAGCCAGTAGCCGGTCTTGGTGGTGCGGACCTCGCGGGTGGGGATCCAGCCCGTGCTGCCGTTCGGCTGCACCGGGAGGAACACGTGCAGCCATCCGGGCTTCTGGTCGATCACGAGGAAGACGCGCGGCGCGCCGTCGGGGTTTGGGCTGTGCAGCTGGACGCTCGGCGACGGGTCGTCGGCCGCCTGGTAAATGTGCACTGTCGCGGTGCGCGCGGTGGCGATCGTGCTGGGCCCGGCGCCGAAGTCGTACGACGCCGTGGTGGGCTTGGCCGCCGGGGCGTCCCCGGTCGGCTTGGTGCTCGCGGCCTTGTGGTCGGACCCGCCGCAGCCGGCCAGTGTGAGGCTCAGCACGGCGCCGGCCGCCGCGACGGCCGCTCGCGCTCCCGGGCTGAATGACATCTGTCCTGCTCCTCGAAATGACGTCGGTGACGCGGACGGCCCGGGAACACGGGTGTTCCCGGGCCGACCTGTTTCGATCTTCGTCAGCCGGTGAACTCGGGCTGGGCCTTCACGGGAGTGGCGGGACGCGCCTCGCCGCTCGGCGGGGTGACCGGCTTGGGGGCCTCACTGGTCTTGGTCGGCTTCGGGGTCGGCTTGGGCTTCTCCGACGGCGGGGCCGAGGGCTTGGTGCCCTTGCAGTGCTGCTTGAGCAGGCCGATCGCACCGTGCCGCTGCCAGACCGGCAGGTTCCGCTGGTCGGGACGGAAAGCGGTGACGATCACCTTGCTGGCGTGCGTCGCGAGCAGAACGGTGCCGCGGGCGGGCACGCTGATCTTGCCCTGGCTGTGGCCGCCCTTGTTGTCGGTCCACGTGGCGGGCACGGAGCCCCAGCCGTTGGGGTTGCTCAGCAGCCAGGTCGCCTGGCCGTCCTTGCCGCAGAGCGAGTGGAGCTGGAGAGCGGGGTCGCGGTCACTGCAAGCCCAGGCGGGAGCGGCGGCCATCGTGGTGACGGCGACGGCCGCGGCGGCTCCGGCCAGGGTCAGACTCGCCTTCTTCAGGCGCATGGAGAATTCCTCCTGCTGAGGAGTGGTCGTTGACACGCCATGAGACAGAACCATCATTGGCGCATCGCGCACACTATCGCCCACAAGACGCTTATGCCGCTTTAGTAACAAACCTTTACCGTTAGGTCATATTGCCGTCCGTAGCCACGCTTCTCCCATCAGCATCTTTGTCCGCTCCCCCGCCCCGGGGATGGAAGATGGCGAGATGGGATACTTGGCGGCGCCATGATCTCTTTGCATGATCCCTCCGCACGGGGTTTCAACAGCGACAACTGCGCCGGCGTCCATCCAGAGGTCCTCGCCGCGATCGCCACGGCCAACGGCGGTCACCAGCCCTCGTACGGCGGTGACGTCTACACCGCACAGCTGCGCGAGATGTTCAAGGAACACTTCGGCGAGCGGGCCGAGGCGTACCCGGTCTTCAACGGCACGGGCGCCAACGTGATCGGCCTGCGGGCGCTGACCGAACCCTGGTCGGCGGTGATCTGCGCCGAGACCGCCCACATCCACCTCGACGAGGGCGGCGCGCCGGAGAAGGTGGCCGGTCTGAAGCTGCTGCCGGTGCCGGCCCCCGACGGCAAGCTGACCCCCGCCCTGATCGACCGGCAGGCCTACGGATGGGGCGACGAGCACCGCGCCCAGCCACGCGTCGTCTCCCTCACCCAGAGCACCGAACTCGGAACGCTCTACACGGCCGGGGAGATCGCCGAGATCTGCGCGCACGCCCACGGGCTCGGCATGCTGGTGCACGTCGACGGCACCCGGCTCGCGAACGCCGCCGCAGCCCTCGACCTGCCCTTCCGCGCCTTCACCACCGACGCGGGCGTGGACCTGCTGTCGTTCGGCGGCACCAAGAACGGCCTGCTGTACGGGGAGGCCGTGGTGGTGCTCTCCCCCGAGGCAGCCCCGGGAATGCCCTACCTCCGCAAGGCCGCGATGCAGCTGTCGTCGAAGATGCGGTTCGTGTCCGCCCAGTTCATCGCGTTGCTGGAGGACGACCTGTGGCTCCGCGGCGCCGGCCACGCCAACGCGATGGCCACCCGGCTCTATGCGGCCGTACGCGACCTGCCGGGCGTCGTGGTGCCGCGTGTCCCGCAGGCGAACGCGGTGTTCGCCCGTCTCGACCCGGGGGTGGCCGAGCGGCTGCGCGAGCGGTTCCGCTTCGAGACGTGGGACCGGGCCACCGGCGAGGTCCGCTGGGTGTGCTCATTCGACACGACCGAGACCGACGTCGACGGCCTCGCCGCCGCCCTCGCCGGCGAACTCCGTTGAGGGCGGCGGCCGGTCCGGGAGTCAGGCCGCCTTCGGCGCCAGGCGGCCGCTCTCCGTGGGGTTCCACAACCGCCGGCGGCGGTACTTCGGCGTCCACGCGAGCCGGTTGATCGCCCGGACGGGCGCGGGCAGGTTGGCCAGGAACCGGCGGCGGTCGTCGCGCGAGATCCCGTCGATGATCCACGGAACGTACGCCGCGGCGCCCTTCACGCCCTGGCGGCGCGCCATCGCGCGCCCGAACTCCTTCCAGTCGGCGGGCGTCATCACCTCCTGGATCAGCGGCAGCGCCTCGTTCTCCTCGTGTTCGAGGTGCTGGTCGAGCACTGCCGTGAGCGTCTCGACGCGCGCGGCCAGGTCGGCGGCGTTCGCCTCCAGCGCCCCGCCGAACTCCTCCAGCAGCGGGTCGAGCCGCCCGTGCTCGGCCTCCATGTCGGCCAGCAGCGCCAGCGCGTCCGGCCGGTCCTTGACCCGCTCGGTGAGGCGGGGCCACAGCCACTCGTCCTCGACGGTGTGGTGGACGTGGAGCTGGTCGGTGAAGTTGTCCCAGCCCGCCCGTACCTCGCGTGTGGCCGCGCGTCCGTCGACGACGGCGGCCTCCAGGCGCACGAGGTCACGGCGGAACGCGTCGTGGGTGACGTACATCATCGTGAAGTCGATCTCGTCGGTCATGAAATCTCCTGCAGTTCGTCTTCGGTGAGTGGAAGGCCGTGCGGGTTGGCCGACGGCTCGCGTACGCCCCGGAGGGCCAAAGCGGCGAGCACGCCGACGAGGAGCACGCCCGCGGCGACGAGCATCGTGGGCCGCATCGCGTCGACGAAGCCGTGCCCGAACACCTGCCCGGCGGCGGTCTGGATGCGATGGGCCAGGTCCGCCGGCACATCGGCGGGCGGCTTCAGGCCGTTCTGGCCGCCCGTGCCCAGATGCCGGCCCGCCTGGTCGAAGCCATGGACGAACGGGCCGCGGGCGGACGGCGGGAGCTCGGCGGCGCGCTGGTGCGCCTGTTCGCGCAGCGCGGTGACGAGGCGGGCCTGGAGCACGGCGCCGACGACGGCCCCGGCGAGCACCGACCCGACCTGCCGCAGCGCGTTGTTGACGCCGGAGGCCGCGCCGGACAGCTCGGCCGGCACGTTGCGCATGACCTCCGAGGCCATCGGCGTGAACGTGCACCCGGCGCCCAGGCCGGTGAGGAACAACGGCGCGAGGATGCTCACGCTGCTCCCGCCGGCCTCCGCGACCACGGCCATCCACACCATCCCGCCCGCGAACGCCGTCATGCCGCCCATCAGCAGGTACTTGGCGCCGAGACGCTCGGACAGCACCCCGGCCGGCCCGGCGCTGACGACCGATCCGGCGGCCAGGACCAGCATCACGAGCCCTGCCCGCTGCGCGCTGAACCCCAGGACCGACTGCAGATAGATGGTCAGCGGCAGGGACAGCCCGACGACGCCGAACGACACCGCGATGCCGACGATGTTGACGACCGAGAAGCCGCGGTCGCGGAACAGGGAGAAGGGGACCAGCGGCTCGTTGTCCTGCCGCCCGCGCTCGTAGGCCAGGAACCCGGCCAGGAGCAGGGCCGCCGCGGCGATCGTCGCACAGATCCCGCCGTTCCAGTCGTACTTCTCCCCCTCGATCAGGCCGAACGCCAGGCAGAACAGTGACGCGGAGGCGAGCACCACGCCGGGCAGGTCGAAGCGGTGCCGGACCGTACGCCGCGCCGCCGGCAGGACCAGCAGGCCCGCGGCGATCACGATCACGCCGACCGGCACGTTGACGAAGAAGATCCAGCGCCAGTCGAGCCGGCTGACCAGCAGCCCGCCGAGGCTCGGCCCGACCACCCCGGACAGGCCCGCGGTCGCGCCCCAGATGCCGAGCGCCGCCCCTCGCTTACCGGCCGGGAACACCTCGACGATCACCGACAGCGTCTGCGGGATGATCATCGCCGCGCCGACGCCCTGCGCCGCGCGGAAGGCGATCAGCTCGGCCGGCCCCTGGGAGAGGCCGCAGGCCAGGCTCGCCAGGGTGAAGACGGCGATGCCGGACAGGAACAGAGTCCGCTTACCCCGCAGATCGCCCAGACGTCCGGCGGTGATCAGCAGCACCGCCAGCGCGAGCGCGTACGCGTTCCCGACCCAGAGGATCTGGTCCAGCGACGCGCCCAGCCGGTCGACCATGTCCGGAATCGCGATGTTGACGATCGTCAGATCCAGCAGCGTCATGAAGAATCCGAGCGCCAGCACCGCCAGGGTCGCCCACGGATTCCCCCGCCATTTGTTCATGGGGTTCCTCTTTCTCGTGACTCCGCAGCACAAGAGGGTCCGAGGGCCGGAGAGTGTGACGTCGATGAGCGTGATACAGGTCACGTGGCCGGGATGTCACACTGCGAGGGCGGAATTCCTCTCAGGGGGTGAGTGCACAGGAGGCCCGAGGATGAACCGACCTTCAGGCGAGGCGAACCGGCCCGGAACGGCTCCGGCGGATCCGGGGCGTTCGCGAGATCCGGGGGACGCCGCGACCGGGATGTTCCTGGACCACCGCGAGCTGCTGTTCTCCGTCGTCTACAACATGCTCGGCACCGTCGCCGACACCGAGGACGTGCTGCAGGAGACGTGGCTGGCGTGGTCGGGTGCGTGGCCCTCTGCGTCGATCACCAGCCCGCGGGCGTACCTCGTGCGCATCGCGGTGAACCAGGCGCTGGCGCGGCAGGCGAGCATCAGCCGCCGCCGCGAGAGCTACGTCGGCCCCTGGCTGCCGGAGCCGCTGGTCACCGACGCCGCCGAGGACGCGGCGGAACAGACCGTACGGGGCGAGTCGGTCTCGATGGCGATGCTCGTGGTGCTGGAGACCCTGACGCCGCTGGAGCGGGCGGTCTTCGTGCTGAACGAGGTGTTCGGGTACGCCCACACGGAGATCGCCGAGATCCTGGACCGCTCACCGTCGGCCGTACGGCAACTGGCCCACCGCGCCCGCTCGCACGTCCAGGCGCGCCGCCCGCGCTACCAGGCCGACCCGCAGGTGCAGCGGCAGGTGACCGAGCACTTCGTGGCCGCGGCGTTCGGCGGTGACATGGGCGCCCTCCTGGAGCTCCTGGCGCCGGACGTCACGATGTGGACCGACGGCGGAGGGGCGGCGCAGCACAGGGGCGGCCTCCGCCCGATCCAGGGCCGGGAGAAGGTCGCCCGCCTCATCACGAACGTGACGTCACGCCTGCCCGAGGACCTGGCCGTCCGCTACCGCACCGTGAACGGCGACCCGTCCGCGGTGGTCTTCAACGAACACTCCCCGTTCGCCGTGATGGTGCTCGACCTGGCCCCGGACGATGACCGGGTCCGCGGCATCTACGGCGTCACGAACCCGGACAAGCTCGCCCACATCGACGAAGACTGAACCGCGGAGGATCAGGCGCCGACGGGCGGCGCGGAGGCGGCGATCGCCCGCGCCCGTCCGACCATGTCGTTCGCCCAGGCGCCGGTCTGCTGGGCCGCCGGGAACTGCACCGTGTGGTAGAGACCCCCGGGCCCCGTGACGGTGATCGTGACGAACCCGGTGTAGCGCTTCTCCTTCATGAGCAGGAACAGCAACCCGAGCAGGCAGAAGATGAAGAAGAGGATGGCCAGCACGATCGCGACCGCCGGAATGCCCTCGGTGACCTGTGTGGAGTCCTGCACCGTCCACGTGGTCCCGTTCAGCGGAAACCGCCCCTGGGGCACGATGACATAAGTCGGGGTGACGGAAATGTCCCCGATTGACAGCAACACAGGTTCGTTGTCCGGCGGCGGCATCATGCCCGGCGGCGGAGGAGGGTAGCCCATGGGGCATACAGTACGGCCTCCGGCACTCCGGTCTTGCGCCTTTCCGCGGCCATTTCCGGCAAACTCGTCGCCGACGGCGGATCTCCCGGCCGCCTGTGGCCGCCGAGGCGGTGCCCGTCAGCCCAATGACACCGCCCCGGCGGAGAACCGATGCGGTCAGGAACGCGCCTTGTCCTGCTTCCAGGACAGCGGGCCGGGCAGGTCGTACCTCTGCCTGCGCGACCTGGAATTCCACGACCAGCGCCCGAACTTAATGGTCCACGACGAGAGACCGTTCTCGGTGAAATTGAAGATCAGCGGGCCGAATTTCTTACGCTTGCGGAACATCAGACCCATTGCTGTTGCTCCCTCCAAATGGCAGGCGCCCCAGCGATGCCCCCAATACGGGGCCCTAAACCTGGGATGTCCTTCACCCGTGAGCGCGGCCGCGCCTCATCGTCTCCCGCTCGCGCGGGGGCTGCTCGGCGGTCTCCGGGGCGCGAGCGCGTTCGCGGGCCCTGGCGCGGCGGCGGACGGCCAGAGCCGCGCCGGCCAGTGCGCACAGGACGAGGAGGAGCAGGAGCAGGACCGCCCACAGGGTGTTCCAGGCGTGCGTCGTCGTCCTGACGACGGCGAGCGGGGCGGTCGAGCCCGCCGCGTCGGTCATCAGCGGAGTGACGGTGACGGTCGCGGCCGGTCTCAGCGCGGGAGCCACTCCTCGTACCGGCACGGACACCTTCCAACTCTCGCCCGGGAGCAGTTGGGGCGAGTCGCCGATCCGGCCGGCGCGAACGCCCGAGCCGCCGAGGAGCCCGGCCACGGACACCGTCTGCCGGGCGGCGAGGATGGCGTTGCCCGTGTTGTGAATCGTGTACGTGACGGTCGCGGCGCCCCTCCCGAACGGAACGGGCGTGCCCGAGTAGCGGACGTGCGGGTTCTCCACCGACAGGCTCGGCTTGAGCGGTCCGCCCACGCGAAGGCGGATCCGGATGCCGACGCGCCGGTCCACCGCGGCGCCGCCCGATGCGCCGGCCTGCGTCAGCGAGGTGACGATGCCACCCATGTGATCGCCGGCCGCGGCGTCGTCCGGCAGGGCGACCGTGAACGGCACTTGGACCGACTCGCCGGGCCGAACCGTCAGGTCGGGCCGGTCCGGATGGACCCACGCACCCACCCCTGTCGACTTCACGCCCCGGGTGACCAGGTCGAACCGGCCGTCCTTGGTGGTGAACCCGTCGGCGGCGTACACGGCCAGGCGCAGCGGCGTGGTGCCGTGGTTGGCGACCACGAGACCGTCCTGGAGCCGCCCGCCGGGGTCGAGGGTGTAGCTGTAGTTCTGCCGGTCCGACCCGAAGTCGCCGGCCGCCGTGCCGACCGTCCAGGGGACGTCTCCGTCCGCCGCGGCGGCAGGGCCGGTCTCCGCTCCGAGGAGTCCGAGCACGGCGAGCAGCGTCACGACGGCCACCCGGGCGAGGGCTCCGGCCGCCGTGGTCGTACGCGGTCTGGGCAGATGCGTCATCTGTGGTCCTCGGGCGGTTCTGCGGCGGGGCGGGAAGAACGACGTGCGGTCGGGGCGGGCACCCGCCGGTGCCCGCCCCACCGGGTGGATCGGGCCGAGATCAGCTCAGCGCGGTGAACGTGACGTTCTTCGACCCGCCGCCGGGCGCCTGCTGGACCCAGGCGGGCTTGCCCGGGACGCCGGGCCTACCAGGCTTGCCAGGTTTACCAGGCTTACCGGGCTTGCTCGGCTTGTCGCTGTACGGGCGGATCACTACCTTGTCGACGAGAGAGCCGACCGGCTTGGCGCTGCTTGCGCCGCTGTCCGGTCCGCACCAGGACACCTTGCCCAGTTCGACCGCGGCGTTGGGACCGGCGCAGGTGCCGCTGCGGACGTTCTGAACGACGATCTTGTTGTCGCGCACCTCGACCTTCACGTAGGTACGGACGTGCTCCTGGTTCTCGACCGAGTTGGCCCAGTGGTTCTTGGGGTTCAGCGGGTCGGGACCGTAGTTCGGGTCCTTGGTCGTGTCCGGAGCGGTGAGGTCGTAGTACTTCGAACCCGACGCGGAGTTGGCCGTCACGTAGATGACGCCGCCCGGCCCCTGAGCCACCTGCGCGGCGCCGGGCCGCTCGCCCGGGTTCGCCTTCTTCCCGTTCTTGATGACGTAGCTGCGGGAGTAGCTGTGGTCGTGGCCCTGCAGGACCAGGTCGACGCCGAGCTTGGAGAAGGCGGCCGGGAAGTCCTGACGGCGCTGCTGGTTGTCGCTGTCGTTCGCGTGGTCGGCCGGCGAGTAGATCGAGTGGTGGTAGACGAGCACCGTGTACTTGGCCTTGGCTCCGTGCGCCTTGATGACGTCGCGGACGTAGCCGAGGTGCGCGGCGTCGGAGCCGTTGGCGTAGGCGTTGCTGTTCAGGTCGATGAACAGGACACCCTTGTACGTGTACCAGTAGTCGCCGCCCGACTGGGTGGCCGGGCTGCCGGCGTAGAACGGCGCGGAACGGTCGGTGTTCGGCGTCCAGAAGTGCTGTTCGTACGCCTTGCCGCCGACGTCGTGGTTACCGATGGTGGCGGCCCAGGGGTACCGGCGCAGCTTGTCGGGCTGGAGGAAGGCGTTCCACTGCGTCTCGTCGTTGGCGCTCTCGACCTGGTCACCGCCGGAGACCAGCAGTTCGGCCCTCGGGTTGGCGGCGAGGGAGACGTTCACGGTGTCCTGCCACCCGGCGCCGTCCTTCGCCGTGTCGCCGGACGAGCCGATCTGCGGGTCGCCGTAGAACAGGAAGTCGAAGTTCCCCTTGAAGTCCTGGGTCTTGAAGGAGTACGTCGGTGACCAGTCGTTCCCGGAGCCGACGCGGTAGGAGTAGGCGGTGTTCTTCCTCAGGTTGTCGATCGTGGCGTGACCGTTGTAGCCACCGCTCACACCGTTCGCGGCGACGGTGGCCGGGAACCTGACGGCGTTCTTGGGGAACCGGCCCCTGACGAGCTTGGAGGTCGGCGCGACCTGCACCACCTGTGCGGTGTCGGCCGAGGTGTACCAGGAAACGACGCGCTGCGCCTCGGTGGCGCCGACGCTGAGGATGATGCCGGTGGTCGTCGTACCGCTGTCGGTGCCGGCCGAGGCCGTCAGGCCACTGCCGAGCACCGCGGTGACGCCGATGACCGCCGCGGTGGCCCCCACGGCCACCCGACGTCGAACCGGCCCGGGGCCCTCTGTCCAGTTCTGGAGGTTCATAGGGTTCCGTCCGTTTTGGGATAGTAAAAGCTAGGTCAAGCTTTCGCAAAGCGGTGTCCAAGGGGTGAACGGAAGGCGGGCGGGTGGTTGCGCGAGCCGGAAGTTGTGACGTGATCTTTCAGAGGATTCGCTGGACGAACCACACCAGGCCCATCACGGACACGCCGGCGGCGATCGCGCCGGTCGTCCACAGCCCCGCCGTCGGCCGGCGGTGGCGCAGCAGACCGAGCGCCGGGAAGACGGCGATGATGATCGCCAGTTGGACGACCTCGATGCCCACGTTGAACACGAGCAGCGACCACAGCAGCGTCCACGACCACGCCTGTTCGATCCCCAGCGCCGAGGCGAAGCCGAGCCCGTGCACGAGCCCGAAGCAGAACACGACCGCGAGCCGCGTCCAGCCCGCGGCGTCCAGGCTGAGGTGCCCGTGACCGGCCGCCTCGAGGTCCGTGGCATGTGATCGGCGCCGCCAGATCCGCCACAGATGCCAGCCCGCGACGACCGCGATCGACAGGGCGATGACCGGCTCGACGAGCGACGCGGGCGCCCGTACGAGGCCGAGGGCGGCGAGGACGAAGGTCACCGAGTGGGCCAGCGTGAAGGTCGTCGCCGCCAGCACGATCTCGCGCAGGCGGCGCGACCCCGCGATGAGCGCCAGCAGGAACAGGATGTGATCGATCCCGGTGAGCAGGTGCTCGGCGCCGAGCCGGAAGAACTCCCAGAACCGCTCGGCCCAGGACTGCCGCGTGGAGAACGACGGATGCTGCGCGTCGAGGGCCGCGCTGCCGGAGCGCAGGTCGAGGTCGTACGTGACGATCGTCTTGGTGCCGCGTACGTAGCCCTCGGAGTCCGGGAACAGCCCACTGCGCACCTCATGCGCGTCCGCGGCCTCCGGGCACCGGTAGTCGAGCACCAGCAGCCCGTACGGGACGCCCTCACGCTGCTCGATCCTGAAGCCGCCGTCCCGTACCGGGGCGCACGGCCTCCCCTCGGCCGTGACGCCGAAGCGCCGGGTCACGTACGCGACGACCGAGCCGGCGTGGGCGTCGAGCGCGGCCTTCTGCGCCGCCCGGTCACCGGCCTTGAACGCCGCGTCGCCCGCGCGGAAGAGCGGGTCGTCCTTCTGGTAGTCGGCGGCGGAGACGACGAGCAGGTCGTACTCCAGCCCGAGCTCGGCATGGACATGCCCGGTCGCGGGCGAGGTGAGGTCGACGTACACGGTCGAGCTGAACCCGTGGGCGACGGCGGGCAGGGCGCTGAGCAGGACGGCCAGGGCTGCCACGGCCACGGCGGCGGCGACAGCACAGGCACGACGCCGGACGGCGTGGAACATGTGACTCCTCATTCGGATGCGAGACGCAATCTGGTCGGCGCGAATGAACGGCCGGCGTCTCACACGCGAACCGATGAGGAACCACACCCGACGGAGGCGGCCTCCCGTCCCGAAAACCGCAAGTCATGGGGTAGTAAGTAGGCGCACCCGTGACCCCGCCGGAGGCCGATCCCCGATGCGCTCTCGACTTCTGCCCGCCGCCACGCTGGCCGCGGCAGTGGCGACCGCCGTACTGACCGGCGGATGCGGCTCCGGCGACGACTGGTCCCGGCCGCACGCGAAGCCCACCCTCATCGGCCGCCTCGGCCCCGGGTTCTCCGACCCGGCCCGGTCGCCCGCCCCGGAGTCGACGATCAAGCCACGCCCCGGCTCGTGGGACGACGCCCGCCCGTCCGAGGGCTACCGCGTGGTGCTGCTCACCGCCGGGAAGGACGCCCAGACCAGGACACTCGCGGACGCCGTGGGAAAGTGGGCCGAAGAGGAGCACGTCAGCCTCAAGACCGTCACGGCGACGAGGCCGGACCGGCTCATCCCGTCCATCACCAGCGCGATCGACCTGGAGCCCGACCTCATCATCAGCGCCGGCAACGATCTCATCGACCCCCTGGCCACGGTCACCCCCAACCACCTCGACCGGCAGTTCCTCGTGGTCGGCGCCGAACTGGCCGAGCCGACGGCGAACGTCACCGCCGCCGACTGGACCGGCGCGTCATTCCGCGGCGAGGGCCTCGGCATGTCCTCGAACTACGATCCCGCCACCTTCACCCCCGAACGCGCCGCGCACGCCGTCCGCGCCGGTGTCGCGGCCGTGCTGAACGGTCTGACGGGGCTCGTGATCTGGCTGGACTAGGGCCGGGGTGACCGGCTGGTCACGAGGACGGTCCGGGCCAGCCGGCGCAGGGCACGACCTCGAATCCCCGGCTGGGGAAGACGGTGTCCATGAAGAAGTCGTGCATCGCCGGATCGCCGTCGGCGCAACCGTCCCGCAGCACGGTCACCTGGTAGTCACGGTCTGCCGCGTCGTAGCACGTCGCAGCCACCATCGCGCTGGTCGCGACTCCGGCGATCGCGAGAGTGTCGACGCCGCTCGCGCGGAGCACAAGGTCGAGGTCCGTGCCGGCGAACGCGCTGGCGCGGCGTTTAATCACGACCACGTCCTCGTCGGCGACCGGCAGAGCGATCTCGTTTCCGGCCGATCCCTCGTGGAAGGCGTCCCCGGCCTCGTAGAACGTCCTGAACAAGGCATTGCCCGGCGGCAGGTCCGCCCCGTTGGCCCGGAAGCCGAAATACACGAACACGACGAGAGCGCCGGCCGCACGGGCGCGCGGGAGCAGTCCGGTGAGCGGCGGCACGACCTGCCGGGCGAACGGATAACCGCCCGTGATGCCTTGCTGGACGTCGCCGATGATCAATGCGGTGGTCACGACCTGCTCCCGTTCAATGTCCATCCGGCGCGCTGAGGCCGGCAGGACACCTCCGGAGCGCGGCAGGTCACTCGGCCCGCGCGACACCCACCGGGCAGGACACGCCGGTGCCACCCACGCCGCAGTAACCGTTGGGGTTCTTATCGCTCGAAAGATACTGCTGGTGGTAGTCCTCGGCGAAGTAGTACTCCCCGGCCGGCTGGATCTCCGTCGTGATGGCGCCGTAGCCCGCCGCCGTCAGGACCTTCTGGTACGACTCCTTCGACGCGAGGGCGGCCTCGCGCTGGGCGTCCGAGTGGGTCAGGATCAGGGAACGGTACTGCGAGCCGACGTCGTTGCCCTGCCGCAGGCCCTGGGTCGGGTCGTGGCCCTCCCAGAACACCTTCAGCAGCTGCTCGTACGTCACCACCGACGGGTCGAACACCACGCGGACCACCTCGGCGTGGCCCGTCAGGCCCGAGCAGACCTCCTCGTACGTCGGGTTCGGCGTGTAGCCGCCCGCGTAGCCCACCGAGGTCGACACGACGCCCGGCACCTGCCAGAACTTGCGTTCCACTCCCCAGAAGCAGCCTTCGCCGAACTCGGCGATCTCCGTGCCCGGCGGGTACGGCGGGGCGAGGGGGGCGTCGAGGACGGTGTGGCGCGGCGCGACGGGCATGGCCTGGTCGCGGCCCGGCAACACCTGGTCCGGCGTCACCATCGAGGTCTTTCCGAATCCGAACACCCTCCCAAGGTTATCCGGCCGACCCAGGCCACCCAAGACATCACCAATACCAAAAATGACTCCTTACGATACGATGACGCCCGTGTCTGAAATGCGGCGTGGGGTCCTGTGCGGAGTCGCGGCCTACGTTCTCTGGGGCCTGTTCCCGCTCTACTGGCCGCTTCTGAAGCCCGCCGGTTCGATCGAGATCCTCGCGCACCGCATGATCTGGTCGCTGGTGGCGGTCGGCGTCATCCTCACCGCGCGGCGCCACTGGCGCTGGATCAAGACCCTCAAGGCCGGGCGGGTCGCGCTCCTCGCCCTCGCCGCCGTGGTCATCACGGTCAACTGGGGCACCTACATCTACGCCGTGAACAGCGGGCACACGATCGAGGCCGCCCTCGGTTACTTCATCAACCCGCTCGTCAGCGTCCTTCTCGGCGTCCTGGTCCTCAGGGAACGCCTGACCTCATGGCAGTGGGCGGCGGTCGGCATCGGCGCCGCGGCGGTCGTCGTCCTCGCGATCGACTACGGCCGCCCGCCCTGGATCGCGCTCGTCCTGGCCGGTTCCTTCGGCACGTACGGGCTGCTGAAGAAGTTCGCCGCGACACCGTCGGCGGAGAGTCTCACGGTCGAGACGGCCGTCCTCTTCCTGCCCGCCCTGGCCTATGTGATCTTCCAGCCGCACCCGACGTTCACCAGCCACGGCACCGGGCACCTGGTCCTTCTCGCCGGCGCCGGCGTGGTCACCGCGGTGCCGCTGATGCTCTTCAACTCCTCCGCCACGCGAGTGCCGCTCACGGTCATCGGCATGCTGCAGTACCTCGCCCCGATCCTGCAGTTCCTCATCGGCCTAGTGGTCCAGCACGAGGAGATGCCGGCCAGCCGCTGGATCGGCTTCCTGCTCGTCTGGGTGGCACTGATCCTCCTCAGCGCCGACGCCGCACGCACCGCGCGAAGAAGCCGCCGCGTCGCAGCGGAGCCCGAGCCCGTCGGCGTCTAGGCCCGCTCGTCGGCGGTGTTGAGGAGGCGGGCCGTCTCGGCGGTGAAGATCGGGCTGTAGGACCGCCACTCCTCGCTGCCGCCCTCCTGGTACCCGCCGATCACGCCGACGACGTGTCCGGTCTGGGTGCGGGCGTCGTAGTCGCTCAGCCAGGGGCTGCCGCTCGTACCGCCGTAGAAGCCGTGGCAGTCGAACCGCATCTGGGTCCTGCTCTGCCGGTACGCGCGGCCGGCGCAGCCGACCGGGCGGTCGGCCGGGTAGTTCTCCTTCGCCGGATAGCCCGCGATGACCACTCGGATGCCGGGCCCCTGGTTGATCTCCAGGGTGTTCGCCCCGACCACGTCGGCGATGCGGTGGCCGCCCATGACCTGCACGGCCGCGAACGCGAAGTCCAGGTCCGGGTCGCCGCGCTGGAGCCAGCGCTTGTCCGCCACCATCAGCCAGACCGGCCAGGTGCCGTACGGCCGGCGTCCGGCGGCGTAGCGCGGCACGAACACGATGTGCCGGTGCCACGTGTGCGCGCTCTGGCTGTAGAGGCAGTGCGCCGCGGTCAGCAGCATGTTCCGCTTGGGCGTACGGACCACGCTCGCGGTGCAGTAGTGGCCGCCCGACCCGCTGTTGAAGAACAGCGCGCCGATCACGCGGCTGCCCGCCACGCTCCGCGCCACCGGCACCTCCATCGCCGACCCGGAACGGGCCCCGCGGGCGCCGAGCGGCGTCGCGCGCGCCATCCGTTGCGGCGTCCAGTAGGCCACGGCCGCGGACCCCCGGTCGGCCGACGTCACGACTCGCGCGGAGGCCTCCGGGACGTATGACAGGAGCGGCACGGCGGTCAGGACACCGCAGAGCAGGACTTTCACCGAGCCTCCGAGTATGCGCAGCGGACACGAGCGATTCCATCGTCGTTCAGACGTGCAGCGGATTCCCGCAGGTCAGAGGGCGTGTCGTGATCAGTTGAGGTCAACAGACGGACCGGAGTCGGCAAACACCCGTCCTTCGGCGGGCCGCCGCGGCGAGACCTCGGCTAGCGTGCGGGGCCAGACCAGAGGGGGAATGGTTGTGCGTGCTGTCCGTACGGCGGCCCTCGCCTGCGCCGCGACGCTCGCCGTCGCCGGCCCCGCGGCAGCCGGCTCGATCACCGTGACGCCCGGCTCGCCCCACGTCGGCCAGCAGGTCCACATCAGCGTCCCCGGCTGCGCGACCGGGCCGACCACGCACGTCGCCGTCTCCCCGGCCTTCACCGCCAACGTCACGCTCTACGGCAAGGCCGACACCGGCGACGCCGACCCGACGATCCGCCAGGAGCTCAAGCCCGGCAGCTACCCGATCACGGCGTACTGCGGCGCGGGCACCGTCAACGGGACGGTCTCCGTCGTCGCGGACGACAACCCCTCCGGCGGCCAGGGCGGCGGGGCGAGCAACTGGCCGCTCATCGTCGTGCTGGTCGTCGTCGCCGGCGTCATCGCCGCGTTCGTGCTGGGCCGGCGCGGCAAGCGCGTCAGCTAGTACGCGTCAGGACGTAGTCGCACAGGGACATGAACGCCGCGCGGGCCGGCCCGTCGACGAGCGTGGCCAGCTCCGCATGCGCCTCCTCCACCCACGTGCGCAGATCGGCGCGGGCCCGGTCCATGGCCGGGTTGGCGCGCAGCAGCGCGAGCGCCTCCGCGTGCCGCGCGTCGTCGGACAGGTCCGAGTGGAGCAGCTCTCGCAGGCGGGCGTCCTCCGGCGACGTGGACCGCAGGACGTGCAGCATCGGCAGCGTACGGACGCCCTCGCGCAGATCGGTGCCGGGCGTCTTGCCCGACTCGGCCGAGTCGGAGGCGACGTCGAGGATGTCGTCGGAGAGCTGGAAGGCGATGCCGATCTTCTCGCACACCGACGTGAGCGTGCGGACGACCTCCGGGGCGGCGCCCGCGAGCAGGGCGCCCAGGTGCCCCGAGGCGGCGATCAGCGACCCCGTCTTGCCCGCCAGGACGTCGAGGTAGTGCTGTAGCGGGTCGACGCCCTCGGCCGGCCCCGCCGTCTCCTCGATCTGGCCCTGGACCAGCCGGGCGAAGGTGCGGGCCTGGATCCGCACCGCCTCCGGGCCGAGGTCGGCCAGGACGTCGGAGGCACGCGCGAACAGGTAGTCGCCGGTGAGGATGGCGACGGTGTTGTCCCAGCGGGAGTTGGCCGAGGCCTCGCCGCGGCGCATCACCGCCTCGTCCATCACGTCGTCGTGATACAGCGTCGCCAGGTGGGTCAGCTCGATTACGACCGCGGCCGGAACGACGCCCGGCGCCTCCGGGTCGCCGAACTCCGAGGCGAGCAGCACCAGCATCGGCCGGAACCTCTTGCCGCCCGCCTCGGCGAGATGGCGGGACGCGTCGCTCAGCAGCGCGTAGTCACTTTGCACCGAACTCCGCAGCAGGTCCTCCACTGCGGACAACCGCTTCAACAGATCCGCTGCGAGTGTGTCATCGACGGCCGGAAGGCCCAGAAGGGCACTACTCACAGACTCTCCCGAGGGGTCAGCGAACGAAGAACTGGCTGGCGGCCGACTGGGCCAGATGAAGCGCAGGCCCCGGAACCACGCCGAGGACAACAGTAGCCAACGCGCCGACCGCCACTGCCGTCGTACTGGTCGGACTGAGCACGACGGAGGGTCCGTCGGCGGCGGGGTCGCTGAAGAACATCAGCACGATGACGCGGACGTAGAAGAACGCGGCGATCGCCGAGGACACCACGCCGACGATCACCAGAGGCATCGCACCGCCCGCCATCGCGGCCTGGAAGACCGCGAACTTTCCGGTAAATCCGCTGGTCAGCGGGATACCGGCAAAGGCCAGCAGGAAGAGCGCGAACGCCCCGGCGAGCACCGGCTGGCGCTTACCGAGCCCGGCCCAGCGCGACAGATGCCACGCCTCGCCGCCCGCGTCGCGGACCATCGTGATGATCGCGAACGCGCCGACCGTCGTGAAGCCGTACGCCGCGAGATAGAACAGTGTGCCCGACAGGCCCGCCTTGTTCGTGGCGATGACACCGGTCAGCAGGAAGCCGCCGTGCGCGATCGACGAGTAGGCGAGCATCCGCTTCACGTCCCGCTGCGTGATCGCGACGATCGCGCCGAGGAGCATGGTGAGGATGGCCACCGCCCACATCACCGGCCGCCAGTCCCAGCGCAGCGTCTCGAACCCGACGTAGAACACCCGCAGGATGCCGCCGACGGCCGACACGAGCACGCACGAGGCCATCAGCGCCGTGATCGCCGTCGGGGCGCCCTGGTAGACGTCCGGCTTCCACACCTGGAACGGCGCGGCGCCCATCTTGAACAGCAGCCCGACGCTGAGCAGCGCGACGCCGGCGAGCAGCAGGGGCTCCATGCCGCCCTTCTGGCTGATCGCGGTCTGGATGTCCGACAGGCGCACCGAGCCGGCGAAGCCGTACAGCAGCGCGGTGCCGTACAGGAAGAACGCCGAGGAGAAGGCGCCGAGCAGGAAGTACTTGACCGCGGCCTCCTGCGAGAGGAGGCGGCGGCGCCGGGCGAGGCCGCACAGCAGGTACAGCGGCAGCGACAGGACCTCCAGGGCCACGAACATGGTCAGCAGGTCGTTGGCCGCCGGGAAGATCAGCATGCCGCCCACCGCGAAGAGCATGAGCGGGAAGACCTCGGTCTGGATGATGCCCGCGACCAGGCTCTCGCGCTCCTCCGTGGTGCCCGGCACCGAGGAGGCCTGCGCGGTGAACGGGCTCGGCTCGTGCCGCCGCTCGGCGATGAGGAGCAGCGACATCAGCGCGAGCACGAGGATCGTGCCCTGGATGAACAGGGTCGGCCCGTCGACGCCGATCGCGCCCAGGGCCGCGACGTGGTGCGGGGTGTGGTGCTGCCACAGCACCAGCCCGAAGATGTCCGCCTTCGAGATGCCCATGACGAGCGTCCACACGAAGGCCACGACCAGGCCGGCCAGCGACACCCACACCTGCGCCCAGTAGCGGTAGGCACGGGCGACGAACGCCTCGATGAGCACGCCGACGGCCGCCGCGCCGAGCACGATCAGGATCGGGGCGAGCCGCCCGTACTCGATGTGCGGGGCCGAGATGCTCCCGGCCGCGACACTGACCTGACTCACGGGCGGATTCCCTTCTCCGCGATGGTCGGCTGCGGGTCGTGTTTCTCGACCTTGACCATCGTCTGCTTCACGGACGGGTTGATCATGTTCAGCGCGGGCTTCGGGTAGAAGCCGAGGACGACCAGGAGCGCCAGCACCGGCGCGATGACGACCAGTTCACGCTTGGACAGATCCCGCATGCCGACCACCTTCTCGGTCGGCGGGCCGCTCATCGTGCGCTGGTACATCCACAGGATGTAGACGGCGGCCAGGACGATGCCGCTCGTGGCGATGATCGCCGGCACCTTGTAGCGCGTGAACGTGCCCACGAGGACCAGGAACTCCGACACGAACGTGGACAGCCCCGGCAGTGAGAGACCGGACAGGCCCGCGACGAGGAACGTGCCGGCGAGCAGCGGGGCGACCTTCTGCACGCCGCCGAAGGCGTCGATCCGGGACGAGCCGCGGCGGGCGATGAGGAAGCCCGCGACGAGGAACAGCGCGCCGGTCGAGAAGCCGTGGTTGACCATGTAGAGCGTCGCACCGGTCTGCCCCTGCGTGGTCATCGCGAAGATGCCCAGCGTGATGAAGCCGAAGTGCGAGATCGAGGTGTAGGCGATCAGGCGCTTGATGTCGATCTGGCCGATCGCCAGCACCGCGCCGTACACGATGCCGATGACCGACAGCGTCAGCACCACCGGCGTGAACCACTTGGCCGCGCCGGGGAACAGCTCCAGGCAGAACCGCAGCATGCCGTACGTGCCGACCTTGTCCAGCACGCCGACGAGCAGCACGGCGGCACCGGCCGGCGCCTGGCCCGCGGCGTCGGGCAGCCACGTGTGGAACGGCACCAGCGGCGCCTTGATCGCGAAGGCGACGAAGAAGCCGAGGAACAGCCACTTGGCCGTGGTCGGCTCGATGTGGAGGTTCCGCAGCTCGCCGAACAGGAAGGTGCCGTGGCCGGCGTTGGCCGACACGACGTACAGGCCGATCACCGCGGCGAGCATGAGCAGCCCGCCGAACAGGGAGTACAGCAGGAACTTCACCGCGGCGTACGAGCGCTGCGCGCCGCCGTAGGACCCGATGATGAAGTACATCGGGATGAGCATGGCCTCGAAGAACACGTAGAACAGGAAGATGTCGGTCGCCGCGAAGACGCCGATCATCATGGCCTCGAGGGTCAGCAGCAGCGCGAAGTACGCCTTCACCGAGCGCTTCGGCGGGGCGTCCACGCCGCCGGAGCGCTCCGCGTCGTTCCAGGAGGCGAGCACGACCAGCGGCACGAGGATCACCGACAGCAGGATCAGCACCAGCGCGACGCCGTCGACGCCGACCGCGTAGTGCACGCCGAACTGCTTGATCCACCAGTACTTCTCGGTGAACTGGAAACGCGGCCCGCCGTTGTCGAAGCCGATCGCCATGACGATGGCGAGGACGGCGACGACCAGCGTGACGGCCAGCGCGGTGACCTTGGCGAGCTCGTCCCTGCCCTTCGGCAGGAACGCCACCAGCAGCGCCCCGAGTGCGGGGATCGCGATGAGCGCCGTCAGCATGTCAGATCCTCACCAGGAGCAGGGCGCCGACGACGAGGGCGGCACCGAAGAACATGGACAGTGCGTACGAGCGGACGAAGCCCGTCTGCACCCGCCGCACCCGGCCGGACGTGCCGCCCACGAAGGCGGCGATGCCGTTGACGAGACCGTCGACGCCACGACCGTCGAAGTAGACGGTCAGGCGGGTCAGCCACTGGCCGGGCCGCATGAACAGCGACTCGTTCAGCGCGTCGCCGTACAGGTCCTTGCGGGCCGCCACGACCGGGAAGCTCCCGGCCGGGGCGGTGCGCGGCACCGGGCGCCGCAGGTACTGCAGGTACGCGAGGCCCACTCCGACGACCATCAGCACGAACACGACGACGGTGTACGGAGTGATCACCTTGTGCGACTCCTCGGGCGCGCCGATGACCGGGGCGAGGAAGTTCGCGAACCGGTCGCCCGCGATCAGGAAGGCGCCGCCCGCGACCGAGCCGACGGCCAGCAGGATCAGCGGGATCGTCATGACCGAGGGCGACTCGTGCGGGTGGACGTCCTCTTCCCAGCGCTTCTCGCCGAAGAACGTCATGAACATCACGCGCGACATGTAGTACGCGGTGATGCCCGCGCCGATCAGCGCCACCCAGCCGAGGACCTGGCCGGACGTACCGCCCTTGTCGAAGGCCGCGTCGATGATGCCGTCCTTGGTCCACCAGCCGGACAGACCCGGGAAGCCGATGATCGCCAGGTACCCGAGGCCGAACGTCGCGAAGGTGATCGGCATGACCTTGCGCAGGCCGCCGTACTTGCGCATGTCGACGTCGTCGTTCATGCCGTGCATGATCGAGCCGGCGCCGAGGAAGAGCCCGGCCTTGAAGAAGCCGTGCGCGATGAGGTGCGCGATCGCGAAGACGTAGCCCGCCTTGCCGATGCCGGCGGCGAGCATCATGTAGCCGATCTGCGACATCGTCGAACCCGCGAGGGCCTTCTTGATGTCGTCCTTGGCGCAACCGATGAGCGCACCGGCGATCAACGTGGCCGCGCCGACGATCGTCACCAGCAGGCGCGCCTGCGACGACAGCTCGAAGATCGCGTGCGAGCGGACGACCAGGTAGACGCCCGCGGTCACCATGGTCGCGGCGTGGATGAGCGCCGACACCGGGGTCGGGCCCTCCATCGCGTCCAGCAGCCAGGACTGGAGCGGGAGCTGGGCGGACTTACCGCAGGCGCCGAGCAGGAGCAGCAGGCCGATCGCGGTGATCGTGCCGTGGGAGGCCTCCGAGGCGTGCCCGAAGACGTCGGTGAAACTGATCGAACCGAACGTGACGAACATCAGCATGATCGCCACCGACAGGCCGAAGTCACCGACCCGGTTGACGATGAAGGCCTTCTTGGCCGCCGTGGCCGCGCTCGGCTTGTGCTGCCAGAACCCGATCAGCAGGTACGAGGCGAGACCCACGCCCTCCCAGCCGACGTACAGGCCGAGGTAGTTGTCGGCGAGCACGAGCAGGAGCATGGACGCCACGAACAGGTTGAGGTACGCGAAGAACCTCCGCCGGTCCGGGTCGTGGGACATGTAGCCGATCGAGTAGATGTGGATCAGCGAGCCGACCCCGGTGATCAGCAGGACGAAGCTGATCGACAGCGGGTCGAGCAGGAGATTCACATTGGCCTTGAACGACCCGACCGAGACCCACTGGTACACGTGGACCAGCCGCGTCCGGCCGTCTCCGGGCTGGCCGAGCATCTGCACGAACGCGGCGACGCCGACCACGAAGGACGCGAGCGACATCGCGACGCCGAGCAGGTGGCCCCACTTGTCGGTACGGCGGCCGCCGAGCAGCAGGATCGCGGCACCCACGAGCGGGAACGCGATCAGCAGCCACGCGGCGGACTGCACACCCTGGGCCGCCTGCGTGTGCAGTTGCGGCTCGGCGGCGGCTAGAAGGTTCGTCATCGAGTGGTCCTCAGTACTTCAGCAGGTTCGCGTCGTCGACCGACGAGGACTTGCGGCTCCGGAAGATCGCCATGATGATCGCCAGCCCCACGACGACCTCGGCCGCGGCCACCACCATCACGAAGAACGCGATGATCTGCCCGTCGAGGGCGCCGTGCATGCGGGAGAAGGCCACGAACGCGAGGTTGGTGGCGTTCAGCATGAGCTCGACGCACATGAAGATCACGATGGCGTTGCGGCGAATGAGCACGCCGACCGCGCCGATCGTGAACAGGATGGCGGACAAAGCCAGATAGTGCCCGGTCACTTCTCCTCCTCGGCCGGTGAGGCCTCGTCCTCGGTCTTTTCGACCTCGACCTGGCCTTCCACCTGGCCCTCGAGCACCGCCTTGACCGTGGCGGTGCCGTGGCGGAGCGCCGACTCGGGCCCCTCGCCGTGCAGGTCGTCGTGCGAGCCGCCGCGGCGGCGGGCGATGACCGGGCTGACCGACAGCTCCGACACCGACCCGTCCGGCAGCAGGGCCGGCATGTCGACCGCGTTGTGCCGGGCGTACGTGCCGGGCGGCGGCAGCGGCGAGACCTGGTCGCTCTTGATGCGCGCCTGGGACAGCTCGCGCTGGGTCGGCTTGGGCTTGAGGCGTTCGCGGTGGGCCAGCACCATCGCGCCCAGCGCCGCGGTGATCAGCAGGGCGCTGGTCACCTCGAAGGCGAAAATGTAGCCCTGGATGCCGCGGCCGGTGTTGGTGCCGAACAGCAGCTTGGCCAGGCCCATGACGTTGCCGCCGTCGGAGTTGGCCTTCGCCAGGCCCTCGCTCCGTGGCAGCGTCGCGTTGCCGATGCCGAGCATCAGCAGCACGCCGAAGCCGATGCCGGCGATCGCCGCGGCGACCCGCTGGCCCTTGATCGTCTCGACCATGGACTCGGTCGAGCTGACCCCGACCACCATGATGACGAACAGGAAGAGCATCAGCACCGCGCCGGTGTAGACGATCACCTGCACGAACGCCAGGAACGGGGCCTCGTTCACGGCGTAGAACACCGCGAGGGACAGCATCACCACGGCGAGCAGCAGCGCGGAGTACACGACCTTCCGCATGAAGATCATGCTCAGCGCCGCGGCGACGGACACGATGGCCAGGACCCAGAAGATCCCCGACTCACCGGTCTGATGCGCCCCGGCCGCCACTACGTTCACGAGGCCTCCTTCGTCGGAAGAGCGACCAGGGTGCTGTGCCTGCCAATTCGCTCGCTACGCTCCCTCATTTGACGCCCTCCTCGTGTTCTTTGGAGGCGCCGAGGAGGTAGTAGTCCTCTTCGGTCTCCCCGAGCCGCATCTCGTGCGGCGGGAGCTCCATGCCCTCCGTCAACGGCGCGAGCAGCATCTCCTTGGTGTAGATGAGGCTCTCGCGGCTGTCGTCGGCGAGTTCGTACTCGTTGGTCATCGTGAGCGCCCGCGTCGGGCACGCCTCGATGCACAGGCCGCAGAGAATGCAGCGCAGGTAGTTGATCTGGTACGTCCGGCCGTAGCGCTCACCCGGGGAGTAGCGCGCCTCTTCGGTGTTGTCGGCGCCTTCGACGTAGATCGCGTCCGCGGGGCAGGCCCACGCGCACAGCTCGCAGCCCACGCACTTCTCCAGGCCGTCGGGCCAGCGGTTGAGCTGGTGGCGGCCGTGGAAACGCGGCGCGGTCGGCTTCTTCACCTCGGGGTATTCGACCGTCTCCACCTTCATGAACATCTGGTGGAAGGTGACACCGAACCCCTTGACCGGGTTCAGGAAATCAAGCACGGGTGGCCTCCGTGGAGTTGTTCGCACGGGCGTCTCCGGCACCGTGGTAGTGCGGCGCGTCGAGCGGGGGCACCGGGAACCCGCCCGCCATCGGATCCGGCTCCGGCGCTCCCGTCTCCTGCGCCGCCTCGGCCTTCGAGCCCGAGGCCCGTTCCCAGATCACCGAGATGATGAGCAGGACGATGATCACCGCCGCCGCGATGAGCATCACCGGGCGCATGTCGTGCTGCTGGTTGCGCAGCGCGCGCACCGCCGACACGAACAGGATCCATCCCAGCGACACCGGGATGAGGACCTTCCAGCCCAGCCTCATCAGCTGGTCGTAGCGGACGCGCGGCAGCGAGGCCCGGACCCAGACGAAGCCGAAGATGAAGAGCCACATCTTGACCAGGAACCACAGGATCGGCCACCAGCCGGAGTTGGCGCCGGACCAGACCCCGGTGATCGGCCACGGGGCGCGGTAGCCGCCGAGGAACAGCGTCGTGGCCAGCGCCGACAGCGTCGCCATGTTGATGTACTCGGCGAGGTAGAACATCAGGAACTTCAGCGAGGAGTACTCGGTGTGGTAGCCCGCGACCAGCTCGCCCTCGCCCTCGGGGAGGTCGAACGGGATACGGCCCGACTCCCCCAGCATCGTGAACAGGTAGATCACGAACGAGGGGAACAGCAGGACGACGTACCAGGACGGGTAGTGACCGGTCATGCCGAGGAAGTGGTACGTGCCGCCGTGCGCCTGGGCGTTCACGATCTCCGAGGTCGACAGCGACCCGGCGAACAGGAACACCGCCACGAACGACAGGCCCATCGCGATCTCATAGGAGATCACCTGGGCGCTGGAGCGCATGCCGCCGAGCAGGGAGTACGGCGACATCGACGACCAGCCGGCCAGCACGAAGCCGTACACGCCCATCGAGGACATCGCCAGGACCAGCAGCACCGCGACCGGCAGGTCGGTGAGCTGCAGCGGCGTCTTGTGACCGCCGATCGAGACGATGCCGCCGAACGGGATGATCGAGAACGACACCAGCGCGGGCGCCGCGGCCATCACCGGGGCGAGGAAGAAGACGATCTTGTCCACGCCGCGCGGGACGATGTCCTCCTTGGTCGCACCCTTGACGCCGTCGAGCAGCGACTGCAGCAGGCCGAGCGGCCCGGCGCGGTTCGGGCCGGGGCGCAGCTGCATGCGGCCGATGATCCGGCGCTCCGCCCAGACGGCCATGAGCACCGTCAGCAGCAGGAACACGAAGATCACCAGCGCCTTGGCGCCGATCAGCCACCACGGGTCGCAGCCGAACGAACCAAGGCCGTACGGCTTGCCCGTGCACTGTTCGGTCCGCGGCGTGGCAGAGGTCAGCGCCTCCGCGAGGACGTGTGTGGCGATCATGCGGCCTCCTGCGTCGGGTGAGTGATCACCGGCGCGCTGTGCTTACGGGTTCGCTCGCTCACGCCACGCTCCCGTTCTGGATCTTCACGACTCCTCCGGCCTGGACGCCGAGATCGCGGTAGACCGCCGAACCCGGTGAGTTGGCCGGCACCCAGACCACGCGGTCCGGCATGTCGGTGATCTCCAGCGGCAGGGTGATCTCGCCGTGCGCCGTGGCCACGGTGACCTTCCCGTCCGCTCCGATCTCCTCCGCGGTGGCCGCGCTCAGCCGGGCGACCGCGGTCTTGGCGGTGCCGGCGAGGTACGGCTCGCCGTCCTGCAGGCGGCCCGCGTCGAGCAGCATCCGCCAGGTCGCCAGGACCGCCTCGCCGGCGCCGGGCTCGCTCGCCACCTTGGCGGCGACGCTCGGCGAACTCGGGCGCGTGCCCTTGAAGCCGCCCAGCGTGGCCAGCTCGCGGCGGGCCGACGCGGAGTCGGGCAGGCCGAGGTGGACGTCCATCAGGTCGGCGATCGTGGCGAGCACCTTAAGGTCGGGCATGGCCTGCCGTACCTTCAGCACGGCCTCGAACGGGCGGCCGCGGCCCTCCCA
>NZ_JBHLZP010000052.1:0-26805 GCF_042429965.1 Actinoallomurus acaciae | reverse complement strand
GCGCACGGCGCGGCACGGCTCGCGCTAGCGGTGGTCACCGCCGCCCCGGTGGCGCACCGGGTGGGCGTCCGGCCCTGGGCGATCGAACCACCGGCGGTGCTCGGCGTCGCGATCGGTGCCGCGGTGCTCCTGCTACGCGAGGCTCCGATGCCCGCCGGCTACGCCGCCGCGCTGCTCGCCCGGGCGCGGGAGGACTACCTCCTGCCCCGTAACTCCAGCGGATCCGCGCCGGTGTCGGGGCACCGGTTCGCATTGCTGGAGGGTACCGAGATCCCGGAGGCCGACTTCGGCGGCAACGGGCTGGTCGTGGTCGTTCCGGGCGGTGCGGTGATCCGTACCGGCGTCGAGACCGGGCATGCCCGGATCCTGTTGCGCGTGCTGGACGGACCACCGCCGGACGTCGCGACCGGCTGGGAGGAGATCGTCGAGGTCAGCTGGCGGGCGGCCGTCGGCGGCGCCTCGGTGGTCGGGGCCCGCCCGGTCGAGCCGCACCTGCGCAAGGTCACCCCACCCTGGCCGGGCGACTACCGGCTGCGGGTCCACGCCCGCGGTCGGGACGAGACCGACGAACGCGACACCGAGTACTACGAGCTGATGGTGTGGCAGGCGCCCGCCGCGCCCGAGGTCGTGTACGCACGCACCGACCGGCTCGGCCACCGGCTGCGCGGCGAGCCGGAGCCGGCGCGGCCCGAACGGCCCGAGGCCGCCTACCGGTGGCTGCGCCGCAGCTCGCTCGCGGAGGCCGCGACGGTCACGGTGGTGACCGGGGCGGACATCGCGGACGTTCTGCGCGCCTTCGGCGCGGACCCGGCCCGGCCGGAGTCGATACGGGACATCGAAGAGGACCTGATGAGCCGGCAGTCGATCGATCCGTGGGTCGCGGTGCTCGACGTCGGTGGCGCCGTGTTCGCCGTCGAGTACAACGGCTGGCAGGGCTCGAACGCGCCCGTGCTGGCCCGGGCGTCCGCCGGTGGGCGGGCCGCCGCCATGTTCTGGAACGTCAACGCGGTGACCCGGCTGTCGTTCGCCGAGCACGGCGAGGTGCTGCTGTCGGTGGAACCGTTCGCCGACCTCGACGCGCCACCCCAGGTCGCGCCGGCGCTCGCGGGCCTGGACTTCGCCGACCACCACCGAGGCAAGTGGCTGATGGGCCTGGTCGCGGTGCAGCGGTTCACCGGCCACGGCATCACCGCCGAGGACCTGGCCCGGATCGAGGAGGCCGACATCGGTTTCCGGATCGTGCCGGACCTGCCCACCCTGTACCCGCGCCGGGAGCGGCCCGGCGACCCGCCCGACCTCGCCACCGAAGCGCTGATCGGGCTGCCCGAACCACGACTGCGGGACCTGGCCTGGTGGGCCGCCGCGGAGGCCGCCCGCTACGCCGGGCTCGGCGAAGACCCCGACATCGTCGCCACCGTCGCCGCTCGCACCCTGACCTCGGAGGCTCACCTGCGCGCCCGCCGGTCTCAACTGGACGGCGGCGAACACCGGTGGGTCTGGCTCGCCCTGCACCGCGCGACCAACCCGGACCCGGTCGCCGCGGTCACGGACACCGTGGAGGCGGCCCGCTACGCGGCCGGGCCGTACGCGGCGAACCTGGTCGCCGACGTTCAGCTCCGGGCCGCCGGATCCGCTCCGCGATGACGGCACGGCGATAGCCGGCCCGTCAGCTCCGCCGGTCGCTCGCGTGGCCGTCGCAGGCCGCGGCGGCGGTGCCGACGAAGGACCGGATGAGCGGGTCGGCGCGGTCACGGCGCCAGGCCACGACGAGCTCACTCGGGGCCCGGTCGACGACCGGGACGACGACGAGGTTCGCGGGTAGTTGCTGGTCGAGCGGGGCCAGCGCGGCCGTACCGTTCCAGAGCACGGCCTGGAGGCACTCCTGGATGGTGCGCATCGGCGGAGTGCCGCGATCGGGGGGAACACCGGGCACGGTCCAGTAGGCGCGCCACCGCTCGTCGGTGCCGTCCGGCAGCCGGACCCGCCGACGTCCGGCGAGTTCCGTCGTGGTCAGTCTGTCGCGTACGGCCAGCGGGTCGTCGGCGGGCAACACGGCGCCGACGGGCTCGGTCCGCAGCGTGCGGAGTGCCAGGCCGGACGTCTCGAACGGTGTCCGGGTCAGGGCGACGTCGACGAGATCGGCGCGCAGTCCCGCACTTGGGTCGCCGAGGTCGGCCTCGTGGATCGCGATGGTGACGTTCGGATGCGCCTCGCGGAAGCTCCTCACCAGGGACGTGCCGAGGTGCTCAACGGTGTCGGCGAGAGTGCCGACGACCAGGGTCGCCGGGCCCGTCGCGGCGGCGACGCGTCCGCACAGCCGGTCGGCGTGATCGAGGAGGGCCCGTGCCTCCCGCAGCATCACCGCACCGGCGTGGGTCAGGTCGACCCCGCGTGGAGTGCGCTCGAACAGCGCACCGCCGAGTTCGTCTTCGAGCCGTCGGATGGCCCTGCTCAGCGGAGGCTGGGTCATGTGCAGCCGCTTCGCGGCGCGGCCCACGTGGCGTTCCTCGGCCACGGCGACGAAGTACCGCAGCGAGCGGAGTTCCATGGGGCGACTCTACTTGCCGATACCCGGGGGGTATCGGGCCGAGAAAACCGGACTTGGACGCCGCTCCGGCGCCGGTCGACGATCGATGGCAGGCCGGACCGCCACTCCCGGCGGGCCGCGTGACGAGAGGGGCGGCGATGAGCGTTCTCGACCTGACGATCGGGGTGTTCCGCTACGACACCACCCGGGCCCTGTTCGACGGCGACGTCACCGTCGACGGCGCGGATGCGACGTTCGCCTCGGCGGGCACGCTGCCGGAGATCTTCACGGGCCTGGCGCGTGACCATCGCTACGACGTGGCCGAGTTCGGCATGACCTTCTACCTGCGCTCTCTCGACGAGGGCGCACCGTACGTCGCGATCCCGGCCTTCCCGAACCGGGTCTTCCGGCACTCGTGCGTCTTCGTCAACCGCCACAGCGGCATCACCGGGCCGCAGGACCTGGTCGGCAGGACCATCGGCGAGTTCGGGGTGTACGGCCAGGACTCCGGCGTGTGGGCCAAGGGCATCCTCATGGACGAGTACGGGTTCCGCCCCGAGAGGAACCGTTGGCTGATCGGCGGCCTGGACCGGCCGGACGCGCCGTTCGACTTCGTCTCCCAGCTGCGTCCGGCCGGCATCGACATCGGCGATGTGCCGGCAGGTGAGTCCTTGGGCCGGATGTTGCGGGCAGGCGAGATCGACGCCCTGTTCACCGCCAACGTGCCGCAGGCCGTGCTGGACGGTGCACCGGAGATCGTGCGCCTGTTTCCGGATTACGAGCAGCGTGAGCGCG
Organism: Actinoallomurus acaciae; assembly: GCF_042429965.1. Classification (NCBI taxonomy): domain Bacteria; kingdom Bacillati; phylum Actinomycetota; class Actinomycetes; order Streptosporangiales; family Thermomonosporaceae; genus Actinoallomurus; species Actinoallomurus acaciae. The sequence goes on along the minus strand of NZ_JBHLZP010000052.1, from coordinate 23,483 downwards.
ACTATCACCGTCGTACGGGCATCTTTCCGATGATGCACACCATCGCTGCGCCGCGTGAGCTGCTCGACGCCCATCCGGGGCTCGCGACCCGCGTCTACGAGGCCTTTCTACGGTCGAAGGACATCGCCGCCGACCGCTATCGCCAGGGCCGCCGGCTCTATGAGGTGCAGAGCATGGTGCCCTGGACCAACGCTCTCGTCGAGAAGAACCGCGAGCTGTTTCCCGAGGACTGGTTCGCGTACGGCATATCGGCCAACCACGCCGCCATCGACACGTACCTGCGTTACCACTATGAGCAGGGCCTTTCGACACGGCGCTGGGCGGTCGAGGAGATCTTTCACCCGGAACTGCTGGACACGTGAGCCCCGAGGTGACGGGCGTAGAAACGCGCCTCGTCGTCGACCTCGAACCGGGGTGTCTGGTTGTGCCTGCCCGGGTTGGCGTGCAGCGTCTTCTCCTTCGCGGCGAAGGCGTCGAACAACGCCAGATCGGACCGGCGGTCGATCTCCTCGTCGTCCCAGGGGAGCAGGAACAGGATCGGGATGGTGACCTGCCTCGCCGCCTCGATCAGGGCCTCGTACACCAGGACCCCGCCGAAGGTCGCGGCGGTGATCCGGGGTTCGACCGCCGCCAGGTGCAGGCCGATCGCGGTGCCGAGCGTGATGCCGCTGTAGCCGATCGGGGCCTCGGTGCCGATCTCGGGCAGTGCCTGGAGGGCGTCCAGGGCCGTCTGCCACTCCGGCACGGCACGTTCGGCCAGCGCGGCGTTGTACTCGGCGACGATCGGGCCGATCGGCTCGCCCGCCGCCCGCGCCCGCAGAAGGGCGTCACGGGCCTGGTCGTCCTGTGCCGTACGCGGGCGATCGCCGTGTCCGGGGGCGTCGATGGCGGCCACGGTGAACCCGTAGCCCGTCACGTGGTGGCGGGCCCGGGCCATGATCCCCGGTGTTCTCTTGTGCAGGCCGCCGGTGTGCCCCATGAGGATCAGGGGCGCGCTCTTCGAGCCGGATGCGGGCGACCAGAGCACGCCGGGGACTCCGGCCACCGTGAAGTCGCGTTCGAGGACACCGTCCGACGATGTCTCCGCAGTGAAACGTACAGAATCCATGGGTCTTGCCTTTCGGGAGTGCCTTGCTGCGGCGCTCCCGGCGACCCCTACGTCAATCGCCCGACCGCGACGAAGCGGGGAGCACCCACGTCGTTACAGCGTTCATGGGTCTCACCTCCTCGCGTCCTGTCACGGCCTTCCGTACGGTAACAGCCCGAGCAACACCCCGCCCAGCCATTTTTGCCTGGATCGCAGTCGATCCAATGGCTCGATCGCACGCGCGGGCGGCCTGAACCGGCACCGCGTGATGGGTCAGCCCGGTGCGACGCGGAAGATCGGCCAGCCGATCTCCGTGCGCCAGGAGTCCGGGTCGGGGTCGTCGTACGGCCCCACCAGGTAGGTCTCATGCACCGGGCCGTCGACGACGAGGGCGTGGTCGGTCACGTAGCCACCGAGCCGTCCGTACGTCACGTCGATGTCGTCATGGGGCCCGTGATGCACGGTGACCGCGAGTTCGACGGCCGGCAGGACGACCGGCCGCACCCGGCCCACGGCGGGCGGGTCCGCGACCGGACGATAGACCATCACGTCGCCGCGGCCCTCGGCGAAGAGTTCGCCCGCGTACCTGCCTCCCGGCGGTCCGGTCGGCCGCCGTCCGGCGAGCGCGGCGCCGAGTTCGGCCATGGCCGAGTCGTACCAGCCCAGGACCCGGACCTGGTCGACGACCTCCCCGACGGCGGCCACCGTCATCGACGGCACCGACCGCAGTTCGACGTCGAGCCGCTCGGGCTCCGGCCGCAGCAGCCGCCGGAGCGAGGTCACGGCCGTTCTGGTCCGGTCCAGCTCGGACTCCAGCCGGCCCAGATGCGCGGCGACCAGGGACGCGCGGACATCCGGGTCCGGCGTGGTCAGCACCTCGCGTACCTCACGCAGGGGCATGTCCAGCTCGCGCAGCCGGTGGATGACCTGCGCGGCGGGGATCTGTTCACCGGTGTAGTACCGGTACCCGCTGTCCGGATCGACGAGGGCCGGTTCGAGCAGGCCCCGCTCGTGGTATCGACGCAGCGTACGGACGCTCAGGTGAGTGATCTGCGCGAACTCGCCGATGGTGAGACCGGGTCGCATGACAGCACTGTGCACCCTCTCCTCGGGAGAGGGTCAACCCGCCCCGGCCGGACTTGACCCTCTCCCGAGGAGAGGCCGCACGGTGGCCCCATGACAGACGACACCCAGGCGATCGACCTGGACCGGCTCCCCCGAACGATCGCGGACTACCTCACGGCGCACCGCGACCGCGACGCGGACGCGGCCATCGCCTCCTTCGCCGGCGACGCGACGGTGGTCGACGACGGAAGGACCTACCAGGGGTCCGCCGAGATCCACCGCTGGCTGGACCGATCATCCGCCGAGTACACGTACACCATCGAACTCGTCGACGCCGAGAAGATCGACGACGAGCACTACACCGCCATCAACCACCTCGAAGGCGACTTCCCCGGTGGGGTCGTCGACCTGCACTTCCGGTTCACCCTCCGCGACGGGCGCATCGCCCACCTGGCCATCGAGGCCTAGCGCCATGGCGCTACGGCTCGGCACCTTCGGGGCATGGTTCAACCCGTCCTATGACGATGACACTCGCGTGCGCTTCGTGGCCGAGGCGGAGGCGCTCGGCTTCGGGACCGCGTGGCTGGGGCTGGGGAGGCGGGCGCTGCCCGACCTCGCACTCGTCGAGCGCGCACTCGACGCCACCAGTGAGATCGTCGTGGCCACCGCGATCGTCAACATGTGGACCAACGACGCGGCGTCGATCGCGGAGTCCTACGAGCGCATCGACGCGAGGCACCCCGACCGGTTTCTGCTCGGTGTCGGCATCGGCCATCCGGAATCGATCACGCGATTTCACTCACCGTACGAGACGATGGTGTCCTACCTGGACGAACTCGACGCCGCCGTCCCCGCCGACCGGCGCGTCCTCGCCGCGCTGGGTGACCGCTCTCTGCGACTGGCCCGGGACCGGGCGGCGGGTGCCCACCCCTACCTCGTCGTCCCCGGCCATACTCGTCACGCCCGCGACCTCCTCGGCCCCGGCGCCCTCCTCGCGCCCGAGCACAAGGTCGTCGTCGGCGCCGACGCCGGCCACGCCCGCGCCATCGGCCGTGACTACGTCGCCGACCCGTACCTGGGCCTGCGCAACTACGTCAACAACCTGCTCCGCCACGGCTTCGGCTCGGGCGACATCGCCGACCGGGGCAGCGACGCGCTCATCGACGCCCTCGTCGTCCACGGTACTCCGGAGACCATCGCCACCCGTCTCGCCGCCCACCTGGAGGCCGGTGCCGATCACGTCGGCGTGCAGGTGCTGGTGGAGCCGGGCCATGACCCGATGCCGGGCTACCGTCGACTGGCCCAGGCGCTCTTCCCCGGCCCCGGTGGCTCGGGCTCGTCGCTACGGACGGCCGGCGCCGACGAAGTGTGAGACCCAGTAGGAGTTGGACATGCTGGCGTACTGCACGTCGGTGCCGGTGTGCGGGGCGTGGATGAACCTGCCGCCGCCGACGTAAATGCCCTCATGGCCGAGGCTGTCGAAGAAGACCAGGTCACCGGGGCGCAGGTCGGACTTGGCGACATGGCGGATGGCGTTGTACTGGTCGGGGACGACGCGGGGAAGGCTGACGCCGGCGGCGCGCCAGGCCATCATCGTGAGCCCGGAACAGTCATAGCCGCTCGGGCCGGTACCGCCGAAGACGTAGGGCTTGCCGAGCTGGGCCTTGGCATAGCTCACGGCCTTGCCGGCCTGACCGGACACGGAGCCGGTGGGGCCGCCGCTCGAACCGCTGTTCGTGCCTCCACTGGAGCTGCCGGCCTTCGCCAACAGCGCCTTCTGCTCGGCGATCGCCTTCTCGACCACGGTTTTCTTCTTCTTCAACGCGGCCGCGGACGTGGTGATGGTCCGCAGTGTCGACCGGGCTTCTTCCCGATCCCGCTGGAGGCGTTGGGCGGATGCCAGGAGTGCGGTCACCGCCTGGCTCTGATTGCGCGAAAGCTCGGCGAAGGTCGACATGTCCTGCAGCGCCGCGTCGGGGTCTTTGGAGGCGGCGAGCGCGGTGTCGTCGAGGGTGCCGTTCTTATATGCGGCGACGGCCATCTGCGCCACCCGGACGCGCAGGCTCTGATATTGAGGTTGTTCCGTTTTCAGCTGTTTATTGATCGCGGCAAGATGTTTCTTCGCCGCGGTCAGCTCGGTCTCGGCCTTGTCGTACTGGTTGGCGAGTTTGTCCACCTGACTGTTGAGCTTGTCCAGTTTCTTTCTCGCGGTGGCCGCCGACGACCCGGCGGCGCTTGCGCCACTCGCGGGAAGCAGGAGGGCGGCGCTCACCAGCAAGGCGGTAATGCCTCCCCGGCGGCCGAAATGGGTGCGCCGCGAATATGAAGTCGGCACGTACGAACTCCTCTCCTCACGCCTACCGGGTTAGCTGCCGGGTTCGGGCGGGAGATGCCCTACCGAGCGCGGACGCTGCGGATTCACCCCGAAAACGTGGGTCCCCGGTTCCCTGATCTGCAGAGATTCGGCCGGCGGCCATGTTCCGGGTGGGAGACACGGGACCACCGAGTTCTGTGGAGTGTAGGGGATGAATGTGGGCAAAGCTATCAAATCGTGATTAAACGCACGCTTCGTACATGGTTGATCGCGTGGTGCAGGCGGCGGCGGTGAGAAATGTCCCGGGCGTCCGCCCCGCATCACCTTTCGGGGTGTGCGTCCCTAAGGCCCTAAGGTGGGCCATGTGAGCATGCCGCCCGTTCCCGGTGCCATCGGCGATGTCATGAGCACCGTTCTCGTCGGCCTGCCCTTGGGCGGCCATATCGCGATGTGGCAAGACGCGGGTCCCGTGTCCTACTGGCGGGTGATCGGGTCACCGCCGCTGCGTGACCGGCTCGGTCACGGAGTTCTGGCTCGGTCCGAGGTGGCACCCCGGCGGTTCCGCGAGGCCGGCCTGTTCAACGCCGAGAACTCCGTGCTGTTCCTGCCGGACCGATACCGCACCGCGGACGGCCAGGCCGGCGGGGTCACGGTGCAACTGGAGCCCGTGGCGCCCGACGTCGCGCGAATGGCGGCCGGGCGGGACGATTTCATCGCGTTGTTCCAGTGGATCGGCGCCATCGCGTTGGCCGCCGCGCGCCGGGGTGAGTTCCTTGCCGTGGAGACCGGCGGCTGGCAGATCCCGTTCACCCCGTACGTGTTGATGATGGCCGCGCTCGCACCGGATGACGCCTGGTACTCGCACGTCGAGACCGGCCCGATTCCCACCGGCGCGCCGATCTGGCGCGACCAGCGGTCGGACGCCGACGCCACCTCGCAGGTGTTGCGCGGCCCGGCGCGTACGGACACGATCGCGGCGGCCGGTCACCTGGCGAGCTACGCGATCAGCACCTGGCGGATCCACCCGTTCGAACTGGGACTGTCCTTCGGCCCGAGTCCGTTCGGCCCCTGGCCTGGCTGAGGTGGCACGACCCGGTTCTCACCGGCGATCGGTCAGTCCGCGTCCCCGCCCCACCAGTTCGCCAGGCGGCGCCACCAGCGGGCCGGTGCCTCGGGCGCCGGTGCCTCGTCGGCCGGTGTCTCCGGTTCGTCGCTCCTCGGTTCGGCCACCGCGTCCGGCCCGGCGGGCGGAGCCTGCGCGGGAAGGGGCGGGAAGCGTACGGGCAGCGAGGACAGGGCGCGCTGGATGAAGCCGGGGCGCCAGGTGAGCTCCTCGACGGGGGTGGCCAACCGCATGTCCGGCAGCCCGTCGAGGAGCTTCTCGATGGCGATCGTGGCGATGATGCGCGCCTGCCCCTGAGCCGGGCAGGCATGCGGCCCGACGCCCCACGACAGGTGGGCGCGGTTGCCCGCCCGGTCCTCGGCCCGGGTCGCCGGATCGTTGTTGGCCGCCGCGAAGCTGATGACGACCGGCTGGTCGGCCGGCAGCCGCACGCCGTGGAAGTCGAGCGGCTCGACCGGATAGCTGACTCCGAAGTTCGCGAGCGGCGGGTCCGTCCACAGGACCTCGTCCAGGGCGTCCTCGACGGACAGGCTTCCGCCGGACAGCTCACCGCCGAACCGCTCGTCGGACAACAGCAGCCGCAACGTGTTGACGATCAGGTTCTGCACGAGTTCGCTGCCCGCGCCGACGAGCATCACGATCTGGTGCGCGACCTCCTCGTCCGTGAGCCGGGCCGGATGGTCCATCAGCCACGTCGTCATGTCCTGGCCCGGGTTCTCGCGCTTGAGCGCCATGAGCTCCAGGACCGCCAGGCCGAGGGTCATGTTCGCTTCTTCGGAGTTCTCCCACTTCAGGACCTCCCGTACGGCCGCGACCATGCGCTCGCCGAGCTCGGCCGGGCAGCCGCACAGTTCGTTGAACACCAGCAGCGGGAGCACCAGGGCGTACTCGGTGCGCAGGTCCGCCTCGCCCAGCGGACCCATCTGATCGATGAGATGGTCCGCGCTGCGCTCGACGAAGGTGCGCAGCGCGTTCAGATCGACCTGGTCCAAGGTGTCGGTCACGGCCTCGCGCAGCCGCGAGCGGAGGGGGTCGTCGGTGAGGTTGCACGTCGGCCGGTACGCCATGATCGGCAGGACCGGGCACTCGGGCGGGATCCCCTGCTGCCACCGGCGGGCGTCGCGGGGGAACTTCACCTGGTCGCGCAGGATTTCGAGCGCGACGTCGTAGTCGGTGACGAGCATCCCGGGCACGCCGGGGGACAGTTCGACCGGCGCGATGGGGCCGTGCGCCCGGAGCAGGCGGTAGACGCCTTCGGGATCGGCGGCGAACTCCGGCCCGTGCAGCGAAGGGGGCCCGTCGGCGGCCGAGCCGTCCGGCGACGGCGCAGGACTGGAGTCGGGCGAGGTCATTTGCACTCCTGACCAGGTGCTTTCGAGCAGCAGCATGGTGGACGCCCGATGTCTCGTGCGGGGGTGGAGATCCACGGTGATCACCGGGTCACGCATCGAAGCCGACAACGCTACACTCGGCGATCTTGCCGTCGCAAATAGATGCCCATGGGCGAAGCGCGAACTCTTGGGGGAGCCGAATAGGCATCCTCTGGCCGGATCATGAATCCGCGGACCGCGCCGACCTGGGTGGATGGTGCCGGGCTGACGGGCGTAGCCGTACGACCGCGGTGCCGGCCGCGAGTGCTCGGCGTAGGTCGGCGCGGTCGGGGCTGCCGTCAGGCTCGACGCCGATGCCGGCAAAACGGCCATGCACCGGATTGCCGCGCAGAATCACCCGGTACAGGTCGGCGGCCTCCTCCTCGTCCGTCACCACGTCGGCCTCGGCTTGGCGGTCATGTCCCCGAAAGCGGATGTCGACCGGCTCGCCGGGGCGGAGATTGCGTCGCCAGGTTCCGGCCGTACCGATGAGCAGTGCGCCGTCATGCTCCACGTAGCCGACGGGCAGTGTGTACCTGCGGCCGGTCTTGCGGCCGGTCACCGTAATGATCAACAACCGGCCGCTGAGAAGGCGGTGCAGGGGTGATCGCAGCAGGGCGCGGACGAGGGCATCGCCGGACCGCTGCGTACGGGAAGGGCGGCGCTGGACGGGCGTGGACATCGACGGCATCTCCTTTGCACCAGAATAATTACTGAGCTGATACTCAGGAAAGTATGCGTGGGCGGGCGATAAGGCAAGATGCCAGACGTGAGGGAGCGAGTCCGGTCATGGCCGTAGCCGACAAGTCGCCCGGCGCGCCCCGGCGAGGCCGTCCGGCCACCGGGGTACGCGAGGCGATCCTCTCGGCCACCGAGTCGATCCTCGCCGACGCGGGCGTCGCCCGGCTGTCGACGAAGGAGGTGGCGCGCCGGGCCGGTGTGGCCGAGTCGAGCATCTACTACCACTTCGGGGACCGGCTCGGTCTCCTCCTGGCGGTCGTGCAGACCCATCTGCCGCCGGTGAAGCAGGTGCTGGAAGAGCTCTACCGCACGGCGGGCACCGGCGAACTTCGCGACGACCTCATCGCGCTACTGGACGCCTTGGAGCGGTTCTTCCGGCGCGCCCTGCCGATCGCGGCGGCCATCGAATCGGACGGCGAGTTGCGTAAGGCGTTCGCCGAACGAAGCAGCCGACTCGACGTCGGGCCGCACCGGGCCATCGAGGGTGTCCGCGGCTACCTCGCCGAGCAGCGCGGCAGCGGCCGTCTGCCTCGGTCGCTCGACCTGGACGCCACCGCCCTGCTTCTGGTCGGCGCGGCCCACCAGCGTGCCCTCCAGCGACGCGGTTCCGCGGCGGCCGCCGATCTCGCCTCGTCGGCACAGTTGGTCGACGTGCTGCTGCCGACGCTCAGCGCGACCCCGTAAGAGGAACCCGTCGTAAGGCCCGGCTGAAACGTGGTTTCAGCCGGGCCGTTCTACGGTTCAGCTCCGGTCGGTCGCCCGCCGCTAGTTCCGGTACCGGAAGAGGATCCGGCCGCGGGTCAGGTCGTACGGGCTGAGCTCCACGAGCACCCGGTCATACGGCAGGATCCTGATGTGGTTCCTGCGTATCTTCCCGCTGATGTGCGCGAGCACCTTGTGCCCGTTCTCCAGCTCCACCGTGAAGTTGGCATTGCGGAGACACTCGATGACGGTGCCTTCGACTTCGATGCCCTTTACCGTTCTGGCCATTATTCAGCGGACCACCAATTCCAGGTTGCTGCTCGTGCGCCGGGCGCCGATGCTCTCGGCCAGCGCCAGGGCCGCGTCGTTGGACTCGTTCACTTCGGCCGATGCCGTCTCGACCCCGGAGCGGTGCAGCGAGCCCAGCACGTGAGCCAGCAGCGCCCGGGCGACGCCGCGGCGGCGCCGGTCGGATCGGACCGCGAGCAGCCCGATCCGCGGCTGCCGGGTCACCCGTCCCGCGACCCGGAGCAGTCCCACGTATCGATCGGCCTGCGCCGCCACCGCGCACTTCAGCGGGTCCAGCGGCGGAGTCCCGTCCGGCCGGGCCAGGACCTCGGCCGGCATCGACGCCCAGCCGACGGTCGCGTCGACTTCGGCGCGAATCGCCTCGTACACCTCGCGCAATGGGACCTCCCGCGCCGCGCCCACGGGCACGATCGTCACGCCCTCCGGGCAGGGCGCCGAGCCGAGTTCCGTGACTCGCGGGTCGGTGGGAAGGAGGTATTCCCATTCGCGGCGCCGGGTCGCGAAACCGGCCCGCTCCCAGCAGGACGTCAGGTCGAGGTCGGCCTCGTCGACCACCGTGTACAGCGGCCTTGGAAGGTCCGCCAGCATCGCATCGGCGAGTTGGTCGAAGACCGCGTCGTGCCACGAGTCGATACTGACGAATACGCGCCCGTCGGGTCTGCGTGAAGTGTCACCACGGCCGACCACCCGGTCGCCCTCCACCGCATGCCATTCGCGCTCCGCGACCCGCGTGATCACGATTTCGTGCATAGGTTGTTGCCTTTCGGGAGTGCCTTTTGCCGAGGCGCTCCCGGCGACCCCTACGTCAATCGCCCGACCCGTGACGACGAGGGGAGCACCCACATCGATACAGCGTTCATGGGTCTCACCTCCTCGCGTGATGTCACGGCTGTGCGCACGCTACCAATCGAACGCCATCCCGCCCAACCTATTTTCCGGTGGCCGGGTCGGCCTGTGGCGTCTCCCGCAACGGCCAGACCTCGACAACGCCATGGGTGACCGCGCAGGGGGTCTTTGACACGAGTCGGGCGGCCTCCTCCAGCGTCGCCGCTTCGATGATCGCGAACCCGGCGACCGGGAGGGCCGACGACATGAACGATCCGCTCTCCACGCTCGTGCCGGCACCGTCGTGGTTGCGCACCTGTACGGGCGAGCCGGCGATTCCCATATCGACTCCGGCCGCGCGCAGGCGAGCGTCATGCGCGTGCGCCTGGTCGCGGACCGCCGCGTCGGTGCGGTCGTAGCCTTCCCGGTCGCCGTACCCGATGGTCACGAACTTCGCCATGACAGGTCCTCCTTCGAGTCGTTGGACTGCTCGCAGGTACGGACCGTCGTCGCGCCCTCAACTCATCGGTGCGTCCGGCGCTTTGCGCGCGAGGACCAGGCCGCACCGCGGGCTGCCGTCCGCGCGTCGGCCAAGAGCCGTCAAGGGGACCATCGTCACGGTGAACCCGGACGCCGTCAGGTCGTCGCCGACCGCCCGTAGCCCGCACGTGCGGTAGTACATGACGAACGGGGGCCGCCACACGGCGTTGCGGGCCCGCATGGCCAGGTCGAATCCGAGCAGCGCCCAGTACAGGCCCGAGGTGACGGGCTGCGGCGAACTGATCGGGAGGGCGAAGAGCCCGCCGGGCCGCAGCGCGCGGTACACCCCGGCGAACAGCGCGGGCCGTTCGGCGGGCAGAAAGTGCCCGAGCGCCCCGAAGCTGACCGCCAGGTCGAAGGCCTCGGTGAAGGGCAGCGCCCGGACGTCGGCCCGTACCCACGCGGCGTCCGGGTGCGCACCGCGCGCCCGCGCGAGCATGCCGGCGCTGAAGTCGACGCCCGTGATCCGCCCTTGGCACAGGGATTCGAGGACCCGCGCGCCCGCACCGGTGCCGCAGCACACGTCCAGTCCCGGGCCGAACGGACCGAGCGGTCGCAGCGCGTCGGCGGTCGCGTCGAGGATGCCGTCGGGGGTGCGAAAGGGCGTGTGGTCGAACTTCGGAGCGAGCAGGTCATAGCCGCGCTCGACCGACGATAGCGCCTGCGTCGCCAGTTCGCGCAGAGACGGGCCTTGAGGCGAGAACACGGGCCAAGGGTACTTCCCGGAGCACGTCGGGCGGTCATACCGGGAAGCGCCGGCGGTCAGGGAGTGAGGATGACCTTGCCGGTGACGGTCTTGGACTCGGCCAGGCGCAGGGCGTCGGCGGCCTGGGCGAGAGGGAACCGGTCTGCGACCTGGGCGGTGATGTGCCCGTCGGCCATCGCCCGCAGGACCTGGGTGAGGTCGTGCCGCAGCCGGTCACGGAACCTCCGCTTGGCCAGACCACGGCCGGCCCAGATGTTGTAGAAGTAGGCGCGCCGTCCGTTGGGCAGCGCGTTCCAGGCCCAGACCCGGCCCAGGATCTTGAATACCGGCAGCTGTCCGGAGCCGGTGTCGTCGAGGGTGGTGGCGCTCCCGTAGGCGACCAGGGTGCCGCCCGGGGCGAGCAGCCGCCATGAGGCGCGCACGCTGTCGCCGCCGAGGTGGTCGAAGACCGCGTCGACACCGCCGGGGGCGATCTCGCGTACGGCGGCAGGCACGTCGGCGCGGTAGTCGATCGGGGCGACGCCGAGGTCGCGCAGTCGGTCGTGGTTGCGCGCGGAGGCGGTGCCGATCACCCGCACCCCGGCGAGGCGGGCCAGTTGCGCGAGGGTGGAGCCCACGCCGCCGTTGGCGCCGTGGACCAGGATCGTCTGGCCGGACTTGATCCGGGCCTTGCGATGCAGCATCTGCCAGGCGGTGATGCCGTTGACCACGACGGTCTCCGCCTCGGCCGGGTCCAGGCTGGCGGGCACCGGCACCACGTCGGCGGCTTCGACGACCACGTGGCTGGCCCAGCCGCCCACCTTGGTCAGCGCCGCGACGCGCTGCCCGATGAGGGCGGAGTCCGCGTCCGCTCCGACGGCCTCGACGATTCCGACCAGGTCATAGCCGGGCACGAACGGAAACGGCGGCTGGTCGTAGTACCGGCCCCGGCGCATCTGCTGCTCGGCGAAGGACACGCCTGTCGCCTCCATGCGGATCACCACCTGCCCGGCGGCGGGTACGGGGGCCGGTGACGTGCGCACCCGCAGGCCGTCGGGGGCCACCACGCCCGGAAGCACGATCTCGGTGCGCTGCTCTGTCGTCATGTCCGCCACTCCTGTCGTTAGTACTTCTTGTGTTAGTTAGAAGGTATAACGAGAGTATTATGTGCTCACTAAGGTGACGTCAAGCGAGGGGTACGGACATGGGCGATGCCGTCAAGAGCCCGCGGGCGCGATACCGCGAGCAGGTGCGCGACGAGATCAAGGCGCATGCCTGGACGCAGGTCGCCACCACCGGCGCGTCGGCGCTGTCCCTCAACGCCATCGCCAAACAGATGGGCATCAGCGGCCCGGCTCTCTACCGCTACTTCCGCAGCAGGGACGAGCTGATCACCGAACTCGTCCTGGACGCCTACCGCGACCTACTCGATACGTGTCGGGCCGCCGTGAAACCTGACGACGCGCCCGAGGTGAGGCTGGCCGCGATGGCATCCGCCCTGCGTCGGTGGGCGCTGGACGCTCCGCATCGCTACCTGCTCATCTACGGCACGCCGGTGCCCGGGTATGCCGGCCCGCCCGAAGCGACCACGATCGCCGCCGCTCTCATGACGATCCTGCTCGACGCCTTCGCCGAGATCGACGCGGCGACCGGGCCCGTCCCCGAGACGGCCGCGGACCTCGAAGACCACCTGGCCGCTCACCGCCGGTGGGCGGCCGACCACCCCGCCCCGCCACCCGCCCTGCGCCGCGCGCTCAGGCTCTGGACCCGGCTGCACGGCGTCGTCAGTCTCGAGGTCGCCGGCCACTTCACCGGCATGAACTTCGACCCCGGCCTGCTCTACGCCGCGGAAGTAGATTCCGCCATCGGCGCGCCGTGACCTGGGAGTTCAGTCGAACTGGCTGACCACGGCGGCGAGCCCGCACGGCGCGTGCAGGAACAGGAAGAAGGCTCCGTGGTCGCCCGAGCCGAGGATGTCGGCGCCGACCGCCACGGCTCCGACGTAGTTCATCAGGCTTCCGCAGGCGGGACAGTCCGGATGGTCGGGGTCCTGGACCCAGCCGGGACGTCCGCCGAGCGTGGACCGGCCTTCGCTGTCGCCTCCCTCGAACCCGCCGTGCCGTTCCTCGCCGAGCGCGAGGCGTACGGCGGGCGGATCCTCGGGTACCAGATTCCGTTCTTTCAGGTAGGCGGGCCGGGTGGTGTGCTCGGACCAGGCCGCGTCGCCGTCCGGGCCCACCCGCGTGAAGACGGTGGCGTACGTGGAGCAGCACAGGCAGGTGACGATCCGCAGCCGTCCCCGCCAGCCGGTGTGGGCGAGGGCGGCGGCGAATCGCGGATCGGTGGTGTCACCGTCGAGCACGGTCAACAGCACGGCGGTGCACCACGGGCATCTCTCCTCGGCGCGTACGCGGCCGGCAGGTGAGGGCTCGGGCACCAGGCGGTAGGCGACGTCCGCGCAGATCTCCCGTCGGCGTCCGTGATCGTCGAAGTCCCAGCCGTACTGGTGCAGGAACCGAGCGAGGCCGGCCCGGCTCAGGTCGTACGGAGGGCGCTCCAGCCAGCGGCGGAACGCGGCCTCCACGATCGGGCCGCGGGTGGCAGTGAGGATCGCCACGAGGCCCTGTTCGGAGGGGTCACCCGACTCGATCCGCCGTACGGCCTCACGCTGGAAGTCCTCGTCCGCCTCGCCGAACAGGTTTATCGGGATGTACACCTCCGCGTCGATCAGGCGCGCGAGGTGGGGGCGCAGCCCCCGCAGCATCGCCGGATCGTCCTCGACCAGGTCCTCGAGTTCGAAGGCCGCGTCGTCGTCGCCGGCCAGGATCTGGTCGACAAGTTGGGTGATCACGGACGGATGCTAGCGCGGCGGGCCGAGGCGAACGTGCAGGTCCGTCCGCGAGACCCATCGTCTCGCGGGCCTAGGTGAGTCGACTCGTCGCATAGGCCCTCCACTCGGGTCGATGCGACCATGGCGCGGGCTGACGGCCCTCACCCGGCGGGTGGCTCATTCGGGGCCAGCGGTTCGTAGGTCTCACTGAATTCTTTGCCGCCGATGATGTAGCGGTCCGTGGTCATGGTCTCTGGGGCGGCCGGGTCGACCGCCATTGCGAACTTCGAGCCGACGCCACCTTCCTGTGAACCGCCCCACGGGGGAGCGATCGTGATGTGCTTGCCGGTGGGGTTGTCGAACGCGCGCACCATGCCCTTGGGCCTGGCAGTCCCGTCGCCGGAATCGTCGTAACGCTCCGCGAACCTTTCCTGGCCGAGGATCTGGCTCTCACCGCCCGGATTGGTGACGATCTTGGAGCCGGGCTCTGTCACGTAGTTGGTCGTCTCGTGGGTTCCGTCGGCAAGTACCGTGTCGACTCTCTCCCCCACGCGCCCATCGCGCACTCGCACCATCGCGGTCTTCCGGTACAGCGGGGCCTTCCCGAACTCGTCCGTCATCTTCCGCGAGTGCACGTTGACGTACCGTCTGCCCTTGACCCGCGCGTTGATCCGCTTGGTCAGCGCGCGGAGCAGCCGGCTGACGTCTTTCATGCCGGCGCGGATCATCTCGGAGATCCGCCTGGCCATCGCGATGAGCTGCGCAAGCGTCTCGGGGAAGAAGGCGACGACGGCGACCGCGGCGACGGCGAGTACGGCGAGGACTCCCATGGCCCAGTCGATAAGAGCTCGCGTGATCCGCAGCCCGTCCGCCGTGTGGCTGAAACGTTCGGCGAGATCGCCGGCTTCGGACAGAGCGCCTCCGGAACCGGTCAAGTTCGCGTGCACCGCGTTCGCGGCCAGTCCCTGGTTGGCAGCGGCGAGCTGGTACGCGAACCCGCTGTCGGTGGCGAGTTCCCGGTAGTAGGCGGCCGCCGCGTCGACGGCAGCGATGTGCTCGTCGAGCAGATCGAGATCAGGCAGTGGGGGGACCCCGAGAATTGTCAGACCGGTGGCGACGTACGGATCGCTCAGCAGGTCGCTGCTCATGCACGTACCTGACCAGCACACGCCACGTTCGCCGTGTTGACCTGCTCGACGTCCACATTCTGGCCGGCCATGACGACCTGGCCGTTACCGGCATCGCTCAGGTTTACCCCCAATCGCGCGCAATTCTCCAGCAGGGCATTCCTCAGCTCCAGGTAGGGCAGGGCGAACTCCTCATAAGGCAACGGGGACCCTTCTGCCCACTGGGTTCGCAACCGCTCGAGAAACCCCGCGTGTTCGCCCGCCAGTGCCTGGAAGCGGCTTCCGGAGTGATACCGGCCGTTCGCGTCGATCGTCGTCGTCTGCTCATCCAACGCCTGCCCCGCCCTCACCTGTCGTCCAGCCGCCGCAGTGCCTCATCAAGCGCTGTGGAGAATCGGAGAAAGCCAAGGCCGGCCTGGGCCTCCAACTCATCCAGCCGCCGCACCAACACGCTTGGGTCCAGGCCTTCCGGTAGCGCCTGGGTCCCTGCGGATTCGTCGATCTGCCCGCGCAGGTCCTCCTGCGCGGCACGCACCGCGGAGACGATGTCCTCGGCCAGCGCCGCAGAGCCCAGCCGCAACGCCCGCGGGTTCAGGCGCAGGTCTGCGAGCAGCCCATCAGCACCAACCTCGGCGCTCACCAGGCCGCGAGCGGACTCTCCCACTCCGCGGGGATCGGTGTCCTCCGCCGGGCGCGATTCGATCATGGACGGCAGTGTAATGACGTCCTGAGCAGCGCAGAAGCGTCAGATGCTGCAACAGGGCAAGGATTCCACTTCCGAGAACACGAACCCGGTCCCGGCAACGGCCGCCGAACCGTCGGCGCCGCGTCGCCGGGGCGGGCGGCCCACCCCGCTGCCGGAGGACTTCGCCGAGTTTCTGGAGACGTACACGGCGGATTTGGAGAAGGTGCCGCTGGCGGCCGACACCCGCCGCACTTACGTCTCCCGGGTCCGAATGTTCCTGGCCTGGCTCGCCGACGGGAGTGGACGTCGCCGGCTCTGCGGCGACCCGCCGGCCAACCCGATCGCCCGCGACTGGGCGGTCCGCGACTACCGGCTGTACCTGCTGCGCGAGGCCACGCCGAAACGCTCAGTCCGCTACAACGCCCTACGACTGCGACGACGCCTGGCTGCCTTTCACTTGGTCGCACGGACCCGTGTGGAGGGCCTCATACGGCGTGCCCCGCCGGCCCCAGGTGGGTGCGTTCGCCGTCGTGGTCGAGGATGCACAGGACTTCGGCGGGGCCGTCTTGCGCGCCGAACGCGTGCGGCACCATCGTGGAGAACTCCGCCGCCTCGCCGGCGCGGACCAGGATCGTCCGTTCGCCGAGCCGCAGCACCACGGTGCCGGACAGGACGGTGAACCAGTCCCGGCCCGGATGCACCCGCAACTCGGCGGGGACCCGCCGGGTCACCCGCAGCTTCGCGACCGTCACGCCGTGCGGCGCGCCCTCGCGGGACAGCAGCCAGGTGGTCATGCCGCGCGCCTCGTCGCGGTGCGGGCGGATCACCACGTCGTCGTCGTTGTCCGACTCCACCAGCTGATCAAGCGTGATGCCCAGCGCCCGGGCGATCGGTGTCAGCTGGTCCAGGGCGATCCGTCGATGGCCCGTCTCGATCCGGCTCAGGGTGGACGGGCTCAGGTAACTGCGGGTCGCCAGTTCGTCCAGCGACCAGCCGCGCGCCACCCGCAACCCCCGGATCCGCTGCCGTACGAGGGCGTCCAGCTCGCCGTCTTGCGTCATACGCAAGATGCTATGCCTATGACGCAAACCGTGGGTACGGTCGACGGCATGACGCACTCTCATTTCGCCGAACTGCTCGACCTCGACGCCGACGTCCTGCACGAGTACCACCACGACCTGATCGACTGGATCGGCTCTCTGACGCCCGACCGGCCGCTCGTCGTCGACCTGGGCGCGGGCACCGGCACCGGCGCCCTGGCGCTGGCCCGGCGGCTGCCGGACGCGCGGGTGGTCGCGGTGGACGTCTCGGAGCCGATGCTCGAGCACCTCCGGAACAAGGCCCGCGAACTCGGCGTCGCCGACCGGATCCGTACCGTCCAGGCGGACCTGGATGAGTCCTGGCCGGCCCTCGGCCCCGCCGACCTCGTGTGGGCGTCCGCGTCGCTGCACCACATGGCCGACCCCGGCCACGCGCTCGCGCAGGTCCGCGCGACGCTCCGCCCGGGCGGCCTGCTCGCGGTCGCCGAACTGGACTCGTTCCCGCGCTTCCTTCCGGACGAGGCCGGTGCGGCTCTGGAGGAACGCTGCCATGCCGTTCTCGCCGAGATCCGGGCCGAGGCGGGACTGCACATGAACGAGGACTGGGGCGTCCGTCTGGCCGGGGCCGGCTTCACCGTCGAAGCGGAGCGTCGCTTCGACATCGACCTGCGACCCCCGCTGCCTGCCGCCGCCGGCCGCTACGCCCAGGTCTCCTTCCAGCGCACGCGGCACCGGCTCGAAGGCCGCCTCGACGCCGACGACCTCGCGGCCCTCGACACGATTACGGCGGGCCTACTCGACCGTGACGACCTCACGGTGCAGGCCACCCGAACGGTCTGGCTGGCCCGGCGCCCCGGCTGATCGCCGGGGCTCAGAAGTCGATGAGCTCGACGGTCACGGTCGCGACGTCGCCCACGTCGAGGGCCTCGGCCGTGCGGACGGCACGCTTGATGGGCAGCACGTAGCCGCGCGTGCCGTCCGGGAAGATCGAGGTCGTCCACGTGCTGCCGCCGACCGAGACCCGCACCCGCAGCGAGCCGAAGCCGCGACGCGCTCCGGCGGTCAGGTCGCGGATCTCGTCGGACTCCTCGGCGGGCAGGCTGACGAAGGTCCACGTGTCGGCGCGCCGGGCATCCCAGATCCACAGCTCACCCTCGAACACCACCACCATGGACGCAGCATCACACGAGGGACCGACAACCGGGCGGGCCGTCGTGTGCGGCGCCGGGCTCGATCGTTGTCCGAGCGGCGGCGCAGAGCAGGCGCACGCTCCGGAGGAACTTCTCGTCCGAGGTGTGGCCCGGGGCCTCGGTGATGGTCATCGGGAAGCGTTCGTGGAGGTCGGCGACGTCCTGGTGGCCGACGGCGGGGGTGGGTGACTCGCTTTGTTCCTGCAGCACGAATCCGGTGATGTGGCTGAGCAGTGTGTCCGCGACGATGATCCGATGCCCGGCGGGCACGCCGGCGTCACGTAGGGTCACCAGCAGCCGTTCCATCAGGGACAGGGCCCCGGTGCTCAGCATTTTCGGGCCGTCGGCGAGCAGGATGGGCCCGCCCGGGTGCCGCCGGATGCTCTCGCGCAACGTGACGGCCTGTGCCTCGATCCGCGCCTGCCAGTCCGCTCCCTCCGGCAGGGCCGCCAGTGCCGCGCTGCCGGCGTCGTACGCCTGCCGGGCGATCCGATCGGCCATCAGCGCCAGCAGGGCGTCCTTGTTGCGTACGTGGTAGTAGAGGCTCCCGGCGTGCACGTCGAGACGTTCGGCCACGCGCCGCATGGACAGCCCCTGGTAGCCGACCTCGGCGAAGGTGGCCATGCCCGCGTCGATGATCCGATCCGTGCTCAGCTTCACGACATCACCGTAGCGCACTTTCAAACACTGTTTGAATAATCCGTGCGCCGGCGTTAGGGTCGGCGCCAGCGGATTCAAACGCTGTTCAAAAAGGGGGCCGGGATGAGTGGGCTGCTGTTCGACCTCACCACGGCGGCGCTGATGGTGCTGATGTTCAAGGCCGGGCAGGTCATGGTGGAGCGGGACGCGATCGGGTGGCGCCGCATCCCCTGGGCCGCGGTCGGGCTGACCGCGGTGGCACTGGCCGGGGTGGTGACTCAGCTGTGCTGGCACGGAGCGATGGCGGCCCTGGACTCCGACCCGGGCAAGGCCGGCTGGTGGCGCGTGGTCACCTCGGTCTTCATGCAGAACGGAGGCGTCGTCGGGGCGGCATGGAACATCGTCACCCTCGCCGTCATCGCCGCCCTGGCCGAGCGGGTCTGGAACGGGCCGCTGACGCTGGTGCTGTTCGCCGCCGGGATGCTCCTCCCGCAGCACCTCGACACGCTGTTCGGCGCGACCGGGGGCAGCACCGATCCGCGCGACTTCGCCGGGAGCTCCGGAGCGACCTACTTCCTCGGCGCGACTCTGGCCGGGGCTCTTCTCCTGGGCGGCCACGCCTCCAAGGAGCGGCTGCTCGCCGTCACCGTGCCGGTGTTCGGCCTGGTGCTGTGGTTCGCGCAGGAGAACGGGCACGGACTGGTCGCGGCGTACGGCTTCGTCCTCGGCGTCCTCGTCCGGGGACTGGGGCGGATCCCGAGCGTGACGACGGCACGTCCGGTCTCGAACGCGCGGCTCAGGGGCGCTCGGGGGGTTGCGGGGCGGCCCGGCGGTCGTCGACGGCGGCGATGAGGCGCATCGCCGCGTCGTCGTCGACGCGATAGGGGGACGCGACGGTCTCCAGCCAGTCGCGCCGCTCGGCGGCGCTCAGGGTCTCCCAGCGGGGGTGCCGCGCGGCATAGCGCGCGACGAAGGCGAAGACCGGGTCGTTCCGCGTGAGGTCATAGGTGCGGCGCCATGACTCGGCACGGCCCGCGTTTCCGCTTTCCTCGTGCGCTTTCACGATACCGGCGAACAAATTCCGGGCCGCTCCGGCAAAGGGCGGGCTGCCCGCATACATGTCGGATTCTTCCGTGTCGGAGAACTTGAAGGCGACGACACCTCGGAGCAGGGCCTCGGCCTCGGCGACATCGGCGAATTCGAGCGGAACCATTTAGAACGGATTCTTTCCTGAGTACAGAATCTGGCTGCGCGGAATGCGGATGGAGCCCCAGTGGATCACTTCATTCGGCTGCTCTCCGGGGACGAATACCGCGCCCTCCGGCCGCTGGAAGGCTATCATGTGCTCGCCCTTTCCGGCATAGAGCGGGTTGCCGATGAAGATGTTCGTCTCGACCTCCGACGGCGACAGCATGTCCTGCGTGAAGAAGACCTTGCCCCGGCTGTTGGCGACGAATTTCGCCTCGTCGCCGTTCCCCATGATGGACTTGAGCCCGTCCTCATCCGTGTAGTGGAACCAGGTGTCCTCGTTCATGTTGTCGACCATCGAGTCGACGTCGCCGACCTTGTACGGGGACAGCCCGAGCGGGTCGATCCGGATGATGGGGTTGTGCGTGTACGCGTGCGGGTTCGGCTGCGGCGCGAGGCCCAGCGGGTCGGGGGCCTGATACCGCGCCGTGTCGGGGTCGTAGTAGCGGAAGTAGTTGTAGTTCAGGCCGGTCTCGGGGTCGTGGTACTGCCCGGGGAACCGCAGCGGGCAGGCGTCCTCCCGCCCGGCCCCGTCGAGGGGCGCTCCCCAGAGGTCGGTGACGGGACGCCAGGTGACGCTTCCGGCCAGGTCGACCATCTCGGTGGCGCTGCCGGTGAGATCCGTGACGATGGCCCGGAACTCCCGATCGACCCATTCCTGGGGCGCGTCGCGGAGGGGTGCGCGTTCGACCTGCGTCAACGGCCGATGCGACCCGGGGCGATGGTTCCAGGTGAGGACGCGCCGGACGGGCCCGTCGTGCCGCCAGGTGGTGTGCGCCTGCTCCGCGAGGACCTCGCCGTCCCACGTGAAGTCGACCTGCTCCGCGAGCGCGTGGCCGCCGTCGGCGAGCCGCTGTTTGGCGATGCGCCGTCCGAGGGGGTCGTAGCGGTATCGCCACCGGTGCCCGGCCGGCGTCGTGACGGCGACCAGGCGATCGTCGGCGTTCCACTCGTAGTGCCAGGTGAGGCGCTTCCCCGAGAGGGTCCGCACGCTCCGCCTCACGAGCCGGCCCTGACCGTCGTGCTCGTACCCCACGGCGCCCGCACGTCTGATCAGGGTGCCGTCGTAGGCGCGGTCGCCGAGGCTCGGCGGGATCGTGGTCCCCGTCTCCGGCCGATCCGCCCGGGTGATGTTGCCCGCCCGGTCGTAGGCGTAGCGCTCGGTCCAGCCCTGGGCGTGCGCGACCGCGGTGACCCGGCCGGCCCGGTCCAGCGCGAACCGCCGCTCTCCCGACAGGCGGTCGGCGATCCCGGTGACGTTGCCGTCCGGCCGGTACGCGTAGGCCCGGTGCTGGAGCAGCCGCGCCTCTCCCGGCGCGCCCACGGACGGCCCGCGGCCCGTCACCGTACGGGAGGACGCGACCGGCGCTCCCCAGAGCGTCTGGGCGAGGAGCCGGTCGTCGGCGTCCCACTGCTGGTCGAGGACGGCGCCGGTGCCGATGTGCCGGCGGATCTCCCGGCCCGCCTGGTCGTAGCCGAACCGGAGCACCTGACCGCCGGCGTGCAGCGCGGTCGGCCGGCTCGCGTGGTCATAGCTCCAGCCGGACACGGCCCCGGACGGCGTACGGCGGCCGATGCGCCGACCGAGGACGTCGTACACGCTGGACAGCGTGCGGCCGTTGCAGGTCTCGGCGGTGATCCGCCCGGCCGCGTCGCGGTCGAAGCGCAGGTCCGCGTCGGCGTTGACCGCGCGGAGCACCCGGCCGGCGAGATCCCGGGTGAACGTGGTGACCTGGTCGCCGCTCCGCTGCCTGACGACGTTGCCGAGCACGTCCCGCGTGTAGCGGGTGACCTGGCCCGCGCCGTTGACCCGCTCGATGAGCCGGCCGCAGGCGTCGTGCGCGCAGGCGAGCGCCCGGTCGTTGAAGTCGGTCTCCCGGACGAGCTCGCCGGCCGCGTTGTATTCGTACCGCCAGGTCATGCCCGTCGGGTTGGTCACGGCGACCAGGCGCAGCTCGGTGTCGAGGGTGAAGTCGAGCCGGCCGCCCTCCGGCGTCGTGCGCGCGACCGGGGCGTCGA
The DNA here is from genome assembly GCF_042429965.1 of Actinoallomurus acaciae. Lineage (NCBI taxonomy): Bacteria > Bacillati > Actinomycetota > Actinomycetes > Streptosporangiales > Thermomonosporaceae > Actinoallomurus > Actinoallomurus acaciae. The sequence continues at coordinate 1,944 of NZ_JBHLZP010000052.1, read as the reverse complement.
AGTTGGTGTACTCGGTGCGGGTCACCTTTCCGGCGGCGTCGGCGTACTCGACCTCGTTGCCCTCGGCGTCGTACGTCCAGCGCTCGACGCCGCCCCCCGGCAGCATCCGTTCGGTGAGGCGTCCCTCGACGGTCCAGCGCAGGAGGGTGCGGCCGCCCATCGGATCGGTGAGGGTCACCACCCGCCCGAACGCGTCGCGTTCGTACCTTCGTGTCGCGCCGCCGGCCTCGGTCACCTCGACGGGCAGCCCGGCGGCGTTCGAGCGCAGGCGCATCGTGGTGCCGAGGGCGTCGACGACCGAGGCGACGGCGCCGTGCCGGTCGAAGGTGTAGCGGGTGACGGCGCCGAGCGGGTCGGTGAGGGCGACCAGGTTTCCGCGCCCGTCGTAGTCGTACCGGCGGACGGCGCCGCCGGCCTCGACCACCTCGACGGGAAGACCCAGGTCGTTGTAGGCGGCGGTGACGCGGTGGCCGTCGGGCCGGGCCACGGCGGCGAGGTTCCCGGCCGAGTCCCAGTGGTAGCGGGTCGTGTTGCCGAGGGGGTCGGTGTGGGCCAGCGGCCGGTCGTGGCGGTCCCACTCGCGCCGCGTCTCGCGCCCGAGCGGGTCGACCTCGGTGATCACCTGGCCGGCGTCGTTCAGGTGGTAGACGGTCGTGTGGCCGAGGGAGTCGGTGACTCTGGTGATCCGCCGCGCCACGTCGTAGGACAGGGTCGCGTCCAGGAATCCGCCGGAACCGATGCCGCGCACGCCGCGGCCCTGCTCGTCGTACTCATAGCGGTACGCGTTGCCGTTGCGGTCGAGCCATCCGGTCAGCCGCCCCTGCTCGTCGTACGACAGGTGCAGGGATTCGCCGGACGAGTCGGTCACGCCGGTCAGCCGCCCGATCTCGTCGTAGCCGTAGCGGACCAGGGGGATGTCGCCGTCCGGCCCTTCGGTCCGCAGCCGCAGCGACCTGACTCGCCCGTCGGCGACCTCGACCCCGATGCGGTAGCCGCCGGAATGCCGCAGCTCGTGCAGCGTCCCCGCCTCGTCGTAGCCGAGGTCGATGCGGTTGCCGTTGCGGTCGGTGACGGCGCTGAGCGGCAGCCGCCGCACGCCGGGATCGGACGCGGCGAAGTGCCAGGTGCGCCCGGTGCGCCGGTCGGTCACGGTGTAGCGGCCCTCGGCGGTCCGCGAGAGGAACCTGAGCGTGCCGTTCTCCGGCGGGACGCTCTCGCCCGGTGAGGGCACGCGGAAGGCCAGCACCATGCCGTCCTCGCCCGCGAGGTAGACCCCTTCGTCGTCGATCTCCAGGTGCTGGTCGAGGGTGGACGCCCACGAGGCGCCGAAGAGCCGGCCGTGCGTGTACGACGACAGGTGCGTACGCTCGATCACCATCGGCAGGACGCCGTCGAGCTCCACGTCGACCTGCCGGAGCACCACCTCACCGGTGGCCACGTCGATCGGGTCACGGGTCAGGGTGCGCCCGGTGAGCGCCCGGCCGTGGCCGGCCTCGTCGGCGCTCGTCCGGAGGGTCCGTTGCAGGGCCTGCGTGCCGGACCGCTCGGCGTCGGCCGTGACCAGGTGCGTGGCCGGCCCGCGGAACAAACCGCCCACGCGGAACAGCCCAAGGCCCTTGGCGAGGGCCTCTTCCTCCACTCTCCCGACGCCCACCGTTGCCCACCATCCCCAGGTACGGACCGGCCGCAGCACGTCCCCCGACTGCCGTCGTCGTCATCAACCCACACGGTGCCGTGACCCGCAAGTCGTCCCGTTCAATGCTCGGACGCGCGGGGAGGGCGCTACGTTCCCCCGAACCTCATCGGGCGGCGGTCGTGTCGTGTGGCCCGTCCCACGGGCGCCCGACGTCGGCGAGCGCGTCGGTCAGCGCGACCGGGACGCCGACGAGCAGGTCGACGTTGCGGTCGCCCGGGGTCCCGTGCGCGGCCGGGCCGCCGACGCTG
>NZ_JBHLZP010000051.1:0-26927 GCF_042429965.1 Actinoallomurus acaciae | reverse complement strand
GGGCCGCGCTGCTGCTCCTCACCCCGGCCGCCGCGTTCGAGTACGTCGCGCCGGTGCTGGTCGCGGCGGCCTCCCTCGTGCTGCTCGCGCAGCGGCGCATCACCGCCGCGGCGGTCGGCATGGGCGGCGAGCACAGCATGCCGCTGCGGTTCGCGGTGTTCGCCGTGGCGATCTACGGCGGCTACTTCGGCGCGGCCGGCGGCATCCTGATGCTCGCGGTGCTCGGCGCGATGCTCGAACTCCCGCTCATCCGCGTCAACGCGGTCAAGAACGTGGTGGCCGGGCTGAGCAACGGGGTCGCCGCGCTGGGCTTCGCCGTCTTCGGGCCGGTGCGGTGGGCGGCGGTGCTGCCGCTGGCGGCCGGTTTCCTGGCCGGCGGCTGGCTCGGGCCCTCCCTCGTGCGCCGGCTTCCGGGCGAGGCGCTGCGGGTGGTCGTGGTGGTCTGCGGGCTGGCGGTCGCGGTCAAGCTGGGCTACGACGCCTACCACTGAGCGGAACGCCGGTCCTCGCTTTTGGAATCACCACCACCCGATCAGGCGCCGCGGGCGCGCGGCGGGGCCACCTCCTGCCAGGACCGGACGAGGTCGAGGAGTTCGCCGGCCACGCGTGGCGCGACGGCGATCGTGGCGGTCGAGGCGGAGGTGTGGTCGGAGCCGTCCAGGTCGACCACGGCGGCGCCGGCCTCCCGGGCGATGACGACTCCGGCCGCGGTGTCCCAGGGGTTGTTCGACAGCGCGACGCACGCGTCGAGCTTGCCCTCCGCGACCCACGCGAGGTCGATGGCGGCCGAACCGAGCATGCGCACGCGCTGGACGCGGCCGGCCAGCCGGTCGGTGAGCGCGAGGCGCAGGACGTTCTTCTCCTCCGCACCCGCGCCGACGGCGTAGTCGCCGATCGCCACGATCGCCTCGCGGAGGCCGCCCGTACGGCTCGCGGAGATCCGCCGGTCGCCCTCGTACGCGCCGCCGTGCTCGGCCGCCCAGTAGCGCGCGCCGAGGAACGGCAGGTCGATCACGCCCAGCACCGGGCGGTCGCCGCGCAGCAGGCCGAGGGAGACACCGGTCAGCGGCATGCCGTGCACGAAGTTGGCGGTGCCGTCGATCGGGTCGAGCGCCCACAGCAGGTCGCCGTCGTAGCGTCCGGTGACGCCCTCCTCCTCGCCGAGAACCGCCACGTCGGGCGTACGGCGCCGCAGGTAGGCACGGACGGCGCGTTCGACCGCGAAGTCCAGCTCGCTCGCCATGTCACGGTCGCCCTTGGCGGTGAGCGTGCCGGGCCGCCGCGACCGGATGAGGTCGCCGGCGAGGGCGGCCGCCTCCAGAGCCACGGGCACCAGCGCTCCCGGGGACGCCGTCATACCGGCCGACTCCGTTCCCATAACTCCGTATAAATCCGCTCAAAAGTGTTGTAAAGGCCCGGCCGCTCAGAAGATCGGTGCAGCACGAAGGTCGGCGAGTCGACGCCGCGGGCCTGCGGCAGGTACGGCTGCAGGACGCACGTGCTGTCGTCGACCAGCACGATGCCGAACCGCAGGGTCTCGTCGTAGACGGCGATGGACAGCCGGTCGCGGGCGGCGTCCGGCAGCCGCGCGCGAAGCCGGGCGAGCACCTCGATGTTGAGCCTGGTGAGCGTGGTCAGGTGACGGTCGGTGTAGCCCTCTTCGCGCTCGCGTGCCCGGATGGCCTCGCCGTCGGGGTCGAGGAAGAGGCAGCGCAGCGTGGTGCCCCTCTCGATGAGGCCGTGCAGGCGCTGGTCGGGATACTGCTGGCAGATGAGGTTGAGCGACAGGCCGACGGCCCTGATGTCGGCGGCGGCGTCGAACAGGTCGTGCGGCGGAACCGCGCCGGTGAAGTCCGCGCGGGTGGGGAAGACGGCCACGACGTCGGCCATCGGCCCGTCGTCCCGGTGGGCGTCGGCGGGCGCCGGCGGGGTCAGGACGTCGTCCGGGCACGGGCCGAACAGCTGGTCGGCCGTCCAGCCGGGGAACATGTGCTCGAGCACCCGGCAGTGGTCGGTGTAGGGGAGGCGTTTGAGCTCGCCGGAGGTCCAGCGATGCAGCTGCGCCCGGCTCGGCGCCGTGCCCACGAGGCCACGGTCGATCCGGCGCGCGGCCTCGTCGTAGGCGGCGCGGAAGAGCCCGTAGCGATGCCAGTGCCGCTGCCGCAGCAGGATTTGGAGCAGGATCGGCCGACTAGACACCGTCCGCCCCTTTCTCGTCGTGTCCGGGGCACAGGATAACGGCATTCCATTACCTAGGGAGACGAAGTCGAGACGGAGAGTAGACACTGACGTCGAAAACGCCGCCTCGACACGCTCGCCACGCGACGCCCGACGGCGCGATGCTGGTGGCCCGGCGAGCGCACGGGGGCGATCAGCATCGAGCACAGCGACGAACTCCGGCTGCTCGCGGCCCTGTGCCGGGAGCTCGCACTCCTGGGGCTCGACGTGGGCATGAGCGACGCCAAGCCGGCGGTGTCCGTGCGCCAGAGCCGCCGGAGACCACGCGTGTGGGTCTCGATCGACGCACGCGACGGCTCCTTCGAATGGTGCCGGCGCGACGGCCGCCGGCACGCGGTGGACGATCCCGAGGGGGCGGCACGGCGGATCGCGACCGACGTCTGGCGTTCTTCGGCAGATCGGGGTGAAAAGACGGAACCGTTGTGACTCCTGGGGTGTCGAAGGGGAAGTTCCCGGCTGCGGCCGGTGCCTACCCCCCCGACAGCGAGGAGTCGATTTCAGTGCGCACCCCAGGCATGCGGATCACCGTGGTCGGCGCCGTCGCCGCCGCCTTGGCGCTTTCCGCGACCGCGTGCGGCGGCAGCGAGCAGAAGAAGTCTGCCTGCGACAAGCTCCAGCAGACCATCGCGAACGTCAACAAGACGGGCATGTCCCAGATCGGCGACCCGAACGCTCTCGCCGCGACGTACGCCAACGGCGCCAAGCAGATGCGCGAGGAGGGCAAGGACTCCGGCGACGACGGCGTCGAGAAGGCGGCGAACGCCGCCGCGGCGGCGATGGACGAGCTCGGCAAGTCGCTGACCGGCGGCGGCGCGCCGAAGATGCCCGACACGACGCCCCTGACCAATGCGGGCCGCGACCTCAAGACGGCCTGCGACGGCTGACCCGGCCGCCGACGGGGGTCCGATGCCGTGGGGCGTCGGGCCCTTACTCTTCCTGCTCCGCCAGGAAACGCTCGAACTCGGCCGCGATCTCTTCGGCGTCCGGCATGCGCGCGTCCGGGCCGGCCATCGGGAGGCTGTTGCCGCTCGCCGCCGCCACGGCGTCGAACCGCGCCTCCAGGCCGCGGACCGCTTCGGCGATCTCCTCGGAGGCGGCGACCTGGTCGTCGATCTGCTTCCTGGCCAGCACGGCGGCCTCTTCCAGCTCGGCGGTGCGGAAGGCCAGGCCGGTGGCGGCGGTGACGCCGTTCAGCAGGGCGATCGCGGCGGTCGGGTACTCCGCCTGCGAGAGGTAGTGCGGAACGTGGGCGGTGAAGCCGATCGCGTCGCGGCCCGCCTCGTCGAGCCGGTACTCGATCAGCGCACCGGCGCTGCCCGGCACCTCGACCCGCGTGATCCACGACGTGCTCTCGCCGAGCAGGTCGGGCCGGTTGCCGTGCGGCGTCAGCTCGGTCTCGCGGGTGTGCGGCACCGCCATCGGGATGCCGTGCAGGCCGACCGACAGGCTCACGTCGAGCCGCCGGACCAGCTCGACGACGGCGGCGGCGAACGCCTCCCACGACCGGTCGGGCTCGGGCCCGGACAGCACGAGGAACGGCACGCCGACCGCGTCCTCACAGGCGTACAGGCACAGCTCGGGGGCCTTGTAGTCCACCCAGTGATTCGTGTCGAAGACCATCGGCGGCCGCCGGGAGCGGTAGTCCAGCAACGAGTCGACGTCGAAGGTGGCCACCGTCCGGGGGTTCATCGAGCTCAGCAGATGGTCGGTGGTGAGACGGCCCGCGGCGCCCGCGTCCATGAAACCGTCCAGGAAATAGAGCAGCACCGGCCGGTCCAGGCCGGGAATCTCCTCGGCCAGCGTGTACAGCCGCGTCTGGTCCGTCACGAATCCTCCCTAGCCCGGTTACGCCTTTACGAACGCGTGACGACCAAGGTGAATTCCACGACCGCTCAGAGCGTCTTCACCAGCACGTCGAAGATCGGTGCGCCGGGCAGCGGGTTGCGCTTCTGCCCGACCTTCTCCCAGCCCCACTTGAGCATGGCGGCCTGCGCGGCAGTGGCGGCCGGCAGCACGGTCGTGGTGGCCCGCTCCTCCGGCCGGTCGGCGAGCAGCCGGTCGTGGACGGCCTCGGCGAGGTGCAGCCGCCGCCACCGCTCGCCGATCATGAGTTCGGTCAGCGCCCAGGTGCGGCCGGGCGGTTCGTCGGTGATCTCGGGTGGGATGGAGGTGATGAGGTTCTGCCACCACGGGATCGCGGGTGAGAGGGATATGCCGTAGCCGAACCCGATGAGCGTGCCCGTGGTCCTGGCCTCCACCAGTGCGAACCCGGCCTGCTGCCGGTGAGTCTCAAAACGCCGCTCGAACAGCTCGGCGTACTCCGGCCCCCAGGAGTACGGCGCCCCGGCGAAGATCTCTCCGTACAGGTCACGGTATTCGTCGATGCGCCGCGCGGCCTCGTCGCCGTCGGCGTGGTGCAACTCAATGGCGATGCTCGCCAGCGGTCTCTCCTCCTCGATATTGGCCTCACCCGTCCCGTCTTGGGCGAAACGCTCGTACAGGCCTGTACTCAGGATCCAACGAACGGGAGCCGACGATGACGCTGGGGACATCGTCGCCTAATTCTCCGCTTCTCGCTCGCGGCTTCGCGCGCCTTGACGAGCCTCGGCCCGGCTGCTTATATTCAACGGACTCGTTGATAAACAAGTTAGTTGATAAAGATGCCTGTTGATGACACTGACGAGCGCCTCGACCGCGCGTTCGCGGCGCTGGCCGATCCGGTGCGCCGCGCGCTCGTCGCCCGCCTGTCGCGTGGTGAGGCGACGGTGAACGAGCTCGCCGAGCCCTTCTCCATCACCAAGCAGGCGATCTCGCGCCACATCCAGGTGCTGGAGACGGCCGGGCTGATCACCCGCAGCCGAGACGGTCAGCGGCGTCCCTGCCACCTCGACCCGGCGGCGCTGGAAGCGCTCACGAGCTGGATCGACACCTATCGGCTGGAGGTCGAGCGGCGTCACCGCCGGCTCGACGCCGTACTGGAGGAGATGGAGGACCGATGAACCCCACGACCGTGGCCGCGCCCCCGGGCACGCCATTCATCGACGTCGTACGCGAGTTCGAGGCGAGCCGCGCGAAGGTGTTCCGCGCGGCGACCGACCCGGAGCTGGTCGCACGCTGGCTCGGGCCGCGCGAGATGGAGATGGACGTGCGGTCCTACGACGCGCGCACCGGCGGGTCCTACAGCTACGTCCATCGTGACGCGGCGGGCAACGAGTACTCCTTCCGCGGCGTGTTCCACACCGTCGTCCCCGACGAGCGGATCATCCAGACGTTCGAGTACGCGGGCGCGCCGGACGCCGTGAGCCTCGAGACCTACACCTACGAGGACCTCGGCGACCGCACCCGGTTGCGCGCCCACACCGTCTTCCCCTCCGTCGAGGCGCGCGACGCCGCCCTCGAAAGCGGCATGGAGCGCGGCATCCTCGAGTCGATGGAGCGCCTGGACGAGGTGACCGGCGAGCCGGCCGGCCGTCCCCGGGTGATCGTGGACATCTCGATGTCGCTGGACGGCTACGTCACCGCGGCGGGCGTCGACCTGGCCCACGGGCTCGGTGTGGGCGGCGAGCCGGTCCACGACTGGGCGATGGGCCGCCGCACGCCCCGCGACGCCGAGATCCTCGAGGAGACCTTCCGCCGTACCGGCGCGGTGATCATGGGTCGGCGCACGTTCGACATCGTCGACGGGCCGCACGGCTGGGACGACTCGGTCGGTTACGGCGGGGAGCGCGACCAGACGGAGGCTCCGCCGCCGGTGTTCGTGGTGACGCACGCGGTGCCGGAGAACGTACGGCTGCGCGACCGGTTCACGTTCGTCACCGACGGCCTGGAGAGCGCGCTGGCACGGGCGCGCGCCGGCGCGGGCTCCCGCGACGTCGTCATCATGGGCGGGGGCGAGATCGCCTTCGCCTACCTGCGCGCGGGCCTGGCCGACCTGCTGACGCTCCACGTCGCGCCGGTCGTCTTCGGCGGGGGCACGCCTCTGTTCACCGGCGATCTGCCCGTACGCCTGGAACTGCTCGGCTCGGAGTCCACCGCGGCCGCCTCCCACCTGACCTACCGGGTGGGTGCGTGATGGCCACGGTCATCTCCAGCTTCTGCACGTCCCTCGACGGCTTCGTCGCCCGTTTGGACGACTCGGTCGGCCCGCTCTTCGACTGGCACCACTCCGGCGACGTCGAGGTACGTCCGCCCGGTTACCCGCTGACGCTGCGCGTCTCCGAGGCGAGCGCGCGGCACTGGCGGGAGATGATCGAGCGCCGGGGCGCCTTCGTGTGCGGCCGCCGGCTGTTCGACCACACCCGCGGCTGGGGCGGCCGGCCGCCGCTGGGCGTGCCGACGTTCGTGGTCAGCCACCGGCCTCCGCCGGACGACTGGCCCGAGCGTACGGAGGCGCCGTACGCCTTCGTCGGCGACCTGGAGAGCGCCGTCGCGAAGGCCGCCGCGGCCGCGGGCGAGGGCATCGTCAGTGTGGCGGGCGCGAACCTCGCCCAGCAGTGCCTGCGGGCCGGGCTGCTCGACGAGGTCTGGATCGATCTCGTACCGGTCCTCCTGGGCGAGGGCATCCGTTACCTCGACGGCGTCGCCGAGGCCCGGCTCTCCGGCCCCACGGTCATCGAGGGGACCGGGGTCACCCATCTGCGTTATCGGGTCGAGCGCCGAAGTGGGCAGGTAACGGGTGAAGGGGGCAAGCCGAGCCGCAGGTGAGAGCGGGCGTACGAGTCAGCGGGCCGCGCGACCGACTGGCTGAGCGGGTTTCGCAGCAGAGGGCGGCTGGACCCACCCGCCGCTTCGCCCTCTTTCGACCCGGGCGTCACCTTGATCGCCCGGAGGGCTCAGGGGGTGCCCGGGCCCGCGGTCTGACCGCTGGGGTTCGGCCAGTTCTTCCAGCGCAGCGGGTACTTCACATAGATCCGCGGCACGTGCATGAAGAGTTTGGCGACCTCCTGATGGAGCGTGGGCGCCTTCGTCCAGCCGTCGCCGTCGCCCTCCAGGTAGGAGTCGGTGATGTTGCTGGCGTACGTGTAGGCGTTCGACGCCGCCATGCGCGTCGCCAGGCCGCCCAGCGCCCCTTTGACACCCGGCCGGCGCAGGAAGTACTTGCCGAACACCTGCCGGTACCTCGACGTGGGGTTCAGCCCGGGCAGCGCGTCGGCGACGCCGTCGTAGGCCATGTTGCCGACGAACCCGTCGGCGAACTGCACGGCGTTCGCCTTGACCGACAGAGGGTCGTAGCCGGCCACCTTCGTGAGCGTCCCGCGGTCGACCCCGGCGGCCAGGCTGGTGCCGTAGATGCCGAGCTGAAGGACCTGCTGTCCGCCCGCGTACATGACGCTGTCGGTCAGGGCGTAGATCACTCGCTTGATGAGCATCTGGACCAGGGTGTTCCGGATCTTGCCGTACCAGCGGGCCTGCCCGATCAGCACCAGCAGCCGGGCCTCCAGGACGCCGGTCAGCCAGCCGTAGCAGATGGTGAAGATGATGTTGGCGTACATCTGGATCGCCAGCACCCACAGCGCCGCGCGTATCTCGTCGTTGACCTTGGCGAACTGCTCGAGCGACTCGGCGACCCTGCGCGCGTACGCCGAGACGTCGGCCGGATAGGTGGACGGAGCGACCGCTCCGCCCGGCGTGGGCCCGCCCCAGTACCGCTCGAACGCGGCGGGGCCGTCACCGTCGTTGTGGCTCTTCACCTGGCCGACGACCTTCTCCATGGCCGTACCGCTCCGGTCGACGGCGTCCGCGATGCCCCGGTAGTAGCCCGCCATCGTCCGCGTGCCCTGGCTGTCGGCCTTGGGCATCCGCACGCCCGCGACCCAGAGGAGGACGTCCTCCGGTGTCATGAGTCGAACCGCGGCACGCTCGCCAGGTCGACCGCCGGCAGAGCCGCGATGCCGCTCCAGTCCGCCGCGTGGACGTCACCGCTCATGAGGGCGAGATTGACGCCGACCGCCCCGTAGGTGCCGCACAGGGCGCCGGAGTACTCGGCGATGTGCCTGCGCGCCTTGGCGAACCCCTGCCGGGCCTCACGACCGGCGTCGTCGTCGCCGTAGACGTCGCCCAGGTCGTCGATCTTTCCGAGGAGGTAGTTCACCGTGGAGGCGAGATCTCCGTCCTCATCCACGAACTTCCGTGACGCGTCTTCGAGTTCGGCATGATCGATGTGCATTGGCTCTCCGCTCGGCTGTCGAGGGTCACATGCGCAGGTCGTGCCGCATGCCACGGAGTGCGGCGAGGACGTCGTCGAGGTCCTGCCCGCCGAGGTCGACACCGGTGAGGGCCTGCGCGTTCGAGGCCGCCAGCTCGGCGACGAGGGGGCCCATCGCTTCGTCGGCCTGCGCCCGTGCGTCCCGTACGCCCTGCTCGACGGCGCTGAGGATCGCCTCGGCGAGCGCCTCGGCCCCCAGCCGCATCGCCCGCGGGTCGATCCGCAGGCTCGTGAGCGCGCCGAACCGATCGACCTCGACCGTGATACGCCCGTCGGCTGCCCGGCCCTTGCCGCGCAGCTCACTCATGCGCGCCTGCGCCTCCTGCAAGGCGGCGTTCTGCCGTGTGATCTTCGCGACCAGGTCCTCGATCCGGGACTCGCCTCCGGTCGTGTCGTCCATCCGCCCTCCCGGTGATCACTGGCCGCACGTTATTCACGGCCCGTTTCTCGCGGAGGAACCGACGAGTTAAGTTCCCGTTACATCGCCCTATCAGGCCGAAACGGGACTGACCAGGAGAAATCCGGGCGACGTGCACCCTCACCTGCTGTTAGCTTGCGGCCATCATGGAAACTCTCGACGAGACGGACATCCGCTCTTCCTTCGTCAACTGCTCCAAGAGCGAGACGAAGCGCATCAACCTGCCCAGGCCACTGGCCGACCAACCCTGGGCTGACCTGGATTTCCTCGGCTGGCGCGACCCCGGTGCGCCCGACCGCGGATACATCGTCGTCGACCACGGCGGCCGGCTGGTCGGCGTCACGCTGCGCTCCCCGCAGGGTGTCCGCCGAAGCTTCACCAAGACCACCGTGTGCTCGCTGTGCGTCACCAGCCACCCGGGCACGGGCGTGTCCCTGCTGGCCGCGCCCCGGGCGGGTGCGGCCGGGCGGCAGGGCAACACCGTGGGCGCCTACATGTGCGCCGACCTGGCCTGCTCGCTGTACGTACGCGGCAAGAAGGAGACCGGCCTCGGCGCGCGGTTCGAAGAGGACCTCCCTCTCCAAGGGAAGATCGATCGCACCTTGACCAACCTCGCCTCGTTCGTCGACCGGGTCCTGACGTCCTGAGGCGGCTCGACATGGTCACCGTCCCGCCAGGCCGACTTATCACAAGAATCCGTATATTTAGCGCCATTCCTGTTAGCCTTTAAACGTCTTTCCGGTTACGACGAATCGGGTGTTCTCGACCCACCTCATATGAGGAGGATGGTGCTGGTCATGGATGACACACGCGGTCGTTCCCGGGGACGGGGAGTCACGGCCGAGCCGGGCGGCACGGCATGGCCGGACGGACCGGCCGCCCCCGCTTCGCCCCCTACCGGGCGCGGGGCGTCCAAGGACGAGAGCGTGAAGGTCACCATCGGCACCGACGGCCTCGTCGACACCGTGACGATCAACCCGCGGGCACTCCGGAAGGGCGCGCAGGCGCTCGAGGAACTGACCCGCGATGCGGTACGCGAGGCGCAGCGTGACTGGTTCGGCGGGCTCGCCACGCACGACCCGGCGCCGGCCTCGGAAGAGCGGCTGCGCACGAGGCTGGAAGAGATCCACGCGGAGTACTCCCTTCGCATGGAAGAGATCAATCGCCTGATGGCCGGCCTGATGAGCGGCCGGTAAGTCGACCGTCCCGGTAAGAGAGGTCCGTGTTCCCATGCCGAAGTACGACGAGAAATCGCTGACGGACGCGGCGCAGAGCATAAGCGCCGCGACCGACAACGCCACGGCGCAATACCACCCGGCAGGCGGGAGCCAGTACGGTTCGTGGCCGGCCTCGACGACCCTGCCCGCACACGAAAGAATGTCGCTGCTGCTGATGCTGAACCCTGACACGGGCGAAAGCCAGAGCCTCGATGACTTCAAGCCGAAGTCGTGGCAGGTCTTCCTGACGAAGGACTTCTTCACCACTTTCGAGACGGTGTACGAGTCCGCCGAAAAGGCGGTCAACGCCACTGTCCAGCAGGCCGGCTATGGAGGCTATGGCCTGGAACAGATGACACTGAACGCCAAGACCGTCGAGGACAAGAACATCACCGCCGTCTTCCACACGCTCGACAAGACCCAGAATCGAGGTGCCTGATGGCGGAGCGCATCACCCTCCCGGGTGACCTGGAGGACCTGGTCAAACGCTGGACCTCGGACGGCACGATGAAGTTCCGCTGGCCGACCGACGACGAAACGAACTTCAAGATCAGCGGCGACCACTGGGGCGGTAACGAGGTCGCACTGGAGCTCAGCCAGCTCAACCCCGAAGCCGAGATCAAGACGGCGCTCCAGAAGAACGAAGGACCCGCGATCGACGCGTTCGCGGATTACTGGCGCGATGTCCCCGCACGCAACGTCACAGACCTCACCATCTCGTTCAAACGGGTGTCGGTGGCGCTACTGGCCGTCAACGCGGCGCTCATCGCGTACAAGAACGCCTCCATCCAGGGTCTGTCCGAGCTGAAGAAGGAGCTCGACGACAACCAGAAATGGGCATGGCTGCCCTGGTCCGACGACGGCGCGATCCACAAGCGCGCGGTGGAGCTGATCGGCCAGTTCGACGAGGTCGACCGATACAACCTGAGCGGCTTCCGCACGGCCATGGCCAACACCGCCACGGTCATCGATCAGGAGGCCAAGCTCTACAACGACATCGCCAAGCGCTTCACCGATGACACGGCGGAGACGGGCGACAAGCTACGCGGCTGGTAGCACGTGCCCTGCGTCCCGCGGCTGTTCGCCGTCACGGTCGACTGTCCGGACCCGATGAGTCTGGCGCGGTTCTACCGGTCTTTCTTGGGCGGCGAACCGCACTCCACCAATGACGACTTCGTGGCGCTCGTCATCGACGGCGACGTACGTCTCGACTTTCAGCGGGTCGCGAACCCCGAACCGGCCCGCTGGCCCGACCCGCAGGCGGCCCGCCGGGTGCACCTGGACTTCGCCGTCGATGACCTCGCCGAGGCCGAGGAGCGTCTCCTCGGCCTGGGTGCCGTGCTTGCCGACGTCCAGCCGGGCGGCGAGAGGTTCCGGGTCCTGCTCGACCCGGCGGGACACCCGTTCTGCATCGCCGACAGGACGGCCGCGTCCATTGCTGAGGACCGTACGTGAGGCGTCTTTGAGATCCATGGCCGAATCCCGGAGCGGCCTGGTCGCAGGCGCTCAGCCGGCCGTCGCGCCGGCGGGGTTCTCGTCGTCGCCGAGGTAGGCGCCGTACCCCTCGGTCACCAGCGGGCCGTCGAAGATCAGCACCTCGTTGACCACTCCGCCCTTCTGGTTGCGGTAGTTGATGACCAGGCAGTCGACGCCGACGTACGCCCCCAGGACCTCGAACCGCAGGTCGGGGATGCGTCGCAGCCCCTCCGACCAGTAGGCGCCCAACGCCTCCTTGCCACGGATGATCCCGTCGCCACCGAGAAGCTGCGCCGCGACCGGCGAACGGAACGTCACATCGTCCGCGAAGTGCACCAACAGGGCATCCAGGTCATGCGCGTTCCACGCCGCCACCCAGCCGTCCACGAACTTCCGCGCCGAGACAGGATCCATGGGCACGATTATGTCCGTCCTGCGGCGACGTCCCCTCCTCGGACACCTGCCGTGAGTCCCTTCGAAGCCCTGGTCGGCCGGGGAGGACCGACGATGCGATCGTGAGCCCACCGCCCTAGCGGCGTACGGGCGAGCCGTCCGTACGGACCGGCGGACCCGAGACCGCGGCGAGCCGCAGCTTGTCCTCGTCCACGCTCTCGGGCGCGGCAGTCATGATCACAATCTTGAGCTCGGAGTCTCCGTCGGTCAGCACGTCGCAGTCCACCGTGACCGGTCCCACCGAAGGGTGCTCGATCGTTTTATGGTCCTCGCGATGAGCGGCCACCGTACCGAGCGCCCACAGTTCGGCGAACCGCCGGTTTCCCGTGCTCAGCTCGCGAATCAGCTCCGCCAGCCGCGCGTCTTGGGGAAACCTGCCGGTGGCACGGCGCAGGTCGGACACGACGGCGACGTCGGTGGTGTCACTGTCCAGTTCGGTCACCGGCCATTGGGCGAGGCGGGCGGGACCGCCACCCACCGGGAACCTGTCCCGCGCGAAGTTGCGCAGCCGCGCCGGCGACGGCGAGGGGTCGCCCAGCAGCGCGGCCCAACCGCGGTTCCACCAGATCAGCCGCCAATCCGCCGCGAACACGGCGACCGCGGCGTCTCCGAGCCGAGCGAGCACCCGGTGAACGCCGGGCGGGATGTGGTCGGAGATCTCATCCTCGGCCGGCGGGACGAGATGGGCCAGCCGGTAGAGATGGTCCCGTTCGGCGGCGGTCAGCCGCAGGGCACGCGCGAGGGACGCGACCACCTGGGCGGAGGGCGTCGTGGCCCGTCCCTGCTCCAGGCGCACGATGTAGTCGACCGACACACCGGCGAGTTCGGCGAGCTCCTCGCGGCGCAGCCCGACCGCGCGGCGTGCCCGGCCCACCGGCAGCCCCGCGGCCGATGGGGGCAACCGATCCCGCCAGGTACGGATCATCGCGCCCAGCCCGGCTTCGGGTGTCATGACCACCATCTTCCTGCACTCCCGGTCGTCCAATGGTGGTACTCCCTTTCCTACCGTCGAGGCGTCCCTGGCCGAGCGCCACGGGCGGATCGACCATTGACCGCATGACGACCACGTTCATCACCGGAGCCAACAAGGGGCTCGGCCGCGAGACCGCCCGCCGTCTCATCGAACTCGGCCACACCGTGCTCGTCGGGGCCCGCGACCCCGAACAGGGCGCACGGGCCGCCGCCGCGCTCGGCGCACGGTTCGTCCGCATCGATGTGACCGATGACGACTCCGTCGCCGCCGCGGCCACGGATGTCGCCGAGCACGAGGGCTCGATCGATGTCCTGATCAACAACGCCGGCGTCCACGGCCCTTCCGGCGACCCCACCGCCTTGACCGGTGCCGAGGCCCTCGGCGTCTTCGACGTCAATCTCGCCGGCGTGGTCCGTACGACCACGGCGTTCCTGCCGCTGCTGCGCCGGTCCTCGGACCCGGTCATCATCAACGTCAGCAGCGGAATGGGCTCGCTCGCCTACACCCACGACCCGTCACGGGCCGAGTCTTCGGTCATCGCGCCGCTCTACACCGCCTCGAAGGCGGCGCTCACGATGCTGACCACCCAATACGCCAAGGCACTGCCGGACATCCGCATCAACGCCGCCGATCCCGGCTACACGGCGACCGACCTCAACGGACACACCGGCCCCCAGACCGTCACCGAGGGCACGGACGCGATCGTCGGCCTGGCCACCGAAGAGCCCGACGCCGCCTCCGGCCGCTTCGTCGACCGAACCGGTGAGATCGCCTGGTCCTGAAGCCCCGCCGAGCGGTCGCCGCCTCCGGCGATCACACGACAGAACGGGCGCGAGCGAGTCCGGTGCCATCGCCCCGTGGCGGCCGACCGTGAACAGCGTCGGCGTGGAGCCCGGCGAGCCGCAGCCGCCCGATCCGTACGGTCCTCATGTCCACAGGACGCGTCGCGCGCCTCCCGCATGGATGATGATGAACCTTCATCACCGGAAGAGGGGACTCGCTCGTGAACAGCCTCCGTACCTCGATCACCGGGACTTTCGATGAGGTCTGGCGGCGCACTCGTGACCGGCTCGCCGGCTTGACGGACGACGAATACCTTTGGGAGCCCGCTCCGGGGGGCTGGACAATCCGCCCGGACGCCGCGGGCCGGTGGCACATCGACGGAGAAGGCGGAGGCGGTCCCGCTCCTGATCCGGTGCCGGTGGCCACCATCGCCTGGCGGATCGGCCATATCGGCTTGATGTTCACCGACTTCGGCACACGCCTGTTCCACGGCCGGAACATCACACTGAACGATGTGGAATTCTCCGGCACGGCCGCAGGCGGATCAGAGTTCCTGGAGACCACGTACAACACCCACTGGCGCGAACCGCTAGACACGATCCCCGACGAACGCTGGTGGGAGCCGTCCGGCCCGGCATTCTTCGGATACGCCGACCACCCCGTAATCGACACCGTGCTCCATGTGCTGGACGAGTTCACCCACCACACCGCCGAATTCGGCGTCTTGCGCGACCTGTACCCCCACCGCCCGGGCAGCGGCTGACGGCGCTTGTCGGAGCGTTGCCGCTCTGCCGCCGTAACTCATAGATCAGGCCGGCCGGGAGGATGTAAGCGAAGTACGACCAGCTCGCCACATCGGTAGCGGGTGGTTGCGCGTCGATCCTGGCGGCGAGTGACTCAAGGAACCGGCCAAGGGCGTCGTTCTCGATCTCCGCGCCGCCTTCGATCGAGGCCTGTAGCCGCATGACGTATGCGACCGGTTCCTCACGAGAGCGCCGCTATGGCCCTCTCTTGCTTGTCATCCCACCTGTTGTCGTGACTGGCGCGAATCAGGATGACACCTCGGTCGCTTACCACAATGGTGGAACCTGTGAGCGTGGCCTTACCCACAGAAAAGGTCGCCGCGAGCGCGCTGGCGCGAGGTTTCAAGTTCCTCTTTCGACCTACTGTCTCTCGTCACACGGCCCGCCGTCTCTCGGCGGCCGTCTTCTCAGACAGCAACCTTGAAAGGGGCCCTCGTGCACACGGAGCTACTCGGCCAAGCTCAGGGCCGTGATGCAGGCGGGACGTTCCCAACCTCCGACAGGTCATCCGATCCGTCTGCCGGCCACTACCTGGCGGTCGGGCTGGGCAGCCACCAGGTGCTCACCTGCACCATGGTGTGCGTTCTCCTGCTGGTCTTCGTGGTCATCGTCCCTGCGATCTGGTCCACCAGCGAAACGAGACGGACGGCTGCCCAAGAGGTGCTGGACAAGCTGCTTCGATTCCTGCGGCCTCGACACTGACGGCATTCCGCAGCGGCGTGAGCACGACGGCGGTGCTGTGGAGATGTCGCGGTGTGCAACGGCCCGCCCGACCGGCACCGGCCAGAGTGACCGGCGACCACGCCGCCTGCCCGCCGGCCGTGCCGCTGCGGGCGGGGCGGCGGCACGACGCGCCGCCGCTCTTGCCGGATCCCGAGCGCGGCAAGCTCCCTCTCGGCAAGTACGGGACTTCGTGGATCAAGGAGCGGCCGAACCTACGGCCGAAGACATTGGAGCTGTACCGCTGGCTGTTCGAACGCCACGTCCTACCCGACCTGGACGGCGGTCAGATGGTGTTCGCGCCACCGAAGTCGCGGGCGTTCGCCGACCTCGGCCCCCGGCCATGGCCGGGACGGAGGCGTCTTGGCTGGTGGAGCCTAGGGGATTTGAACCCCTGACTTCCTGCTTGCAAAGCAGGCGCTCTGCCAACTGAGCTAAGGCCCCTCGTGAAACGTTGCTACAGCCTACCGGGAACTCGGTGTGTTGTGCCGACCCCCTCTGCCGTGGTCTCGAGGCCACGCGCGGGGATCAGAAGGGCGCCTGGCGGAGGCGCGGTGCGATGGTCCGCGTGTGTCAGGTGGCTGGCGGTCGTGGGCGACGGTCAGGTGGTGCGCGGGAGGTGTTCGCTCTCCTCGGTCGCGCCGGGTGGGACGATGCCGAGTTCGACCATCCTTCGCTCGAGTTCTTCGCGGGCGCGTCGTTCCACGTCGAGTGCCACCTCCATGCGCGTCACCCTCGCCTCGAGGGCGGCGACCACTTCATCGTGTGGAGTGATCCGGGGTGCGCCGGTGGACGGTGCCGGGACGACCTCGACGGGCGTACCGTCTCGGTAGGCGCGGTTGATCGTTCCGGGTGCCAGGCTGAGGGCGGTCTCCCATGCGGATCGGTTCTTGCGCTGGATGGCGTTCATGCCGCGCTCGATCGCGCTGACGGTGCGGCCGCTCACGCCGATGCGTTTGGCCAGGTCGTCCTGGGTGAGGTCGAGCTCCTCGCGGCGTCGGGCGAGTTGCTGCCCTACGACTGCCGCCGGGGAAGTGGCGTCGTCGCTCATGGCTCTGAATCGTCTCTTACCGGAGGGCCGGAGTCTAGCAATCCTCTAGAAACTCTCTAAATTTCGAGCCCATGGACACCTAGGGACGGCGCGAGACTGCATTTCTTCTGGAACTTCTCTAGAGATACTGCTACCTTGCCGTCATGCCCCTGAAGACGAACGGCGCGAAGATCCGTGAGCTACGTGAGCGGCAGGCGCTCACGCTCACGGAGTTCGCCGCGCAGGTGGGCTATGCGATGAACAGCGTCTACATGATCGAGGTCGGCAGGTCCAACGGCGGTCCGAAGTTCATTCGTGCCGCGGCCCGGGTGCTCGGCTGTGAGATCGAGGACATCACCGACGGCCCGAGGGAGGAACCCCGCGGCGAAGCCGGGCTTCCGTGAACTCGCGGTTGCCCTGGAGCGCGGGCGGTACGGTGGGTCGGAGCTGATCTGACGAACCGCGACTTGACCGGAAAGGTCACGCTCGTACGGTTCGTCGTTGGAAAGAAGGCCCTCGCGCAGTTGCGGCAAGGCACGACGCGAGGGCCCCTCTCGGTCCCGGTCCGTGCTCGGTCAGGAGCGCGGGCCGGGCCCGTACCTCGTGATCAGTGACTCCACCAGCAGTCTCGTCAGCTGGAAGAAGAGCCACCAGTGGTACGGGGTTGAGCGCCGGTGTTTACCGGCCATCGCAGCCTCCCTGTACAGGCCACCCGCGAAACGGCGGGAGTGGGCGTCCGATCCCGTGGGGATCGGCCGGCCGTCCTTTCCGGTCGGCCGGCGCCGAGCCGGCCGGAGGACGGGAGGTGCTGCTGCACGACCGTAGCGAAAAGTCGGCATCTTCGGACCGTGACCGGGCAATCCAACGAAACCCCGGGCCAGCAGGTCGAAAACCCCGGCGTACACGAGGGACCGACACCTCATGGACTCGGCCGCGTCCCCCGGAGGGGCGTGCCTTCGGCTACCGAGGTGCCGGGATCGCGGCGGTCGTGTGGAAGATGACGTCCGGGAGGTCGGTGACGCTCTCCAGGACATGCGTCGCGCCCGCCTGGTCCAGGCGTGCGCGGTCGTGGGCGCCGGTGAGCACGCCCGCGACGATCGAGGCGCCCGCGCGGTGGCCGCTCAGGATGTCGTTCGCCGTGTCGCCGCAGACCGCGATGTGGCGGACGTCCTCGACCTGGAGGCGCAGCGCCGCGGTGAGGATCATGTCCGGGTACGGGCGGCCGCGGCCGCCGGCGTCGTCCGGGCAGACCAGCAGGTCGGCGCGTTTCCACCAGCCGAGAGTGTCGATGACGCGGCCCAGGGTGGCACGGCCGAAGCCCGTCATCAGGCAGACGCGGACGCCGGCGTCGGCGAGTTCGTCCATGGCGGCCTCGGCACCGGGGACCGGCGTGAGGCCGACGCGGTCGATGACCGAGTCGTACGCGCACTCGAACGCGTGGTTGGCCGCCCGGGCGCGGTCTTCGTCGGGGAAGATCTGCCGGAAGACGGCGAGCTTCGACTGCCCCCGTGCCTCGCGCACGCGGGCCATCGATCCGGTATACGCCCCGGTGCCGGGGACGACTCCTTGCGTGGCCAGCGCCTCAGCGAAGGCCTTCTCGACTACGCCGCCGTCCGCCACGCTCGTACCGGCGAGGTCAAGGCAGGCGAGCGTGATCCGCGCTCTGTCGTCCACGCACGCCCCCCATGCTCCCCGCCGGTATCAAAGTCGTGTCTCAGTTGTCCGCCGACGTCGCCTCGGTCCACAGGTCGAGCTCGGCCCGGTCCTGCTGCAGCCGGCGCCAAACCGCGAAACCACCGAGGGCGACCAGCGCGAGAACGATGAGTTTCTTCACGGTGGGACCCCTTCAAACTGACTGACAGTGCGTCTCGCAGCCTAGCAACCGTTCCGCGGTGCCGGGCGGCTTCCCCCCGCACGCTATCGATCATGAGATTGTCGGCGTTGTCCAACGTTGGGCGGCACATGAGTCGCGACGCCCGGGGCGACACGAGCACCCGCCAATCCACACCTGTGGATAACTATCGGCCCTCCGACCACGGCGGCGACGGATCTCCCGGCCTCTCCCACACCGTTGTCCACAAGCCTGTGGACAACCACTCCACCCCCGCGAAGCGATGACACACTGGCGTCATGGCGCAGATCCACGAACATGACCCATCGTGCGCGGTCGCCCACGGCGAGGCACCGGCAGAGACCGCTGATCGTACGCTCGTCGCCGTGTTCGCCTCTCCGGTCGCCGAGTTCCTCCTGCGCTACGGCGCCGACCTGGGATATCGCGGCATCCTCCTGGAGCCCGCCGCGGACCGCGCGGCCGGGACCGCGCCGGACGTCTCCGTCGTCGACGCGCCGCCGGACGGCCTCGGCGGCACCACCGACGTCGTGGTCACCGACCATCACCGTCCCGAGCTCGGCCTCGTGCTCCGCGACCTGCTCGCCCACCCGGTCCGCTGGATCGGCGTGATGGGCAACCCCCGCCACCCCGGCCCGCACGTCGAGGCGCTCGCCGAGCTCGGCGTGCCCGGAGAGGAGATCGCCCGCGTGCACCGGCCGGTTGGCCTGAACATCGGCTCGCGTACGCCCCCGGAGATCGCCCTGGCGACGCTCGCCGGCCTGATCGCGGACCGCAACGGGCGCCCCGGCGGCTTCGAGTTCTGACCCCGGCGAGAAAACGGCTCGAAGCGCCCTGGGCGTCACCCGTACGCTGCGGCGCATGACCGTACAGCTCATCCGTGCCGCCGATCTCTACGACGGAGTCGAATACGCCTATGCCGCCGTCGCACCTCCGGCGGCGCTGATCTTCACCGCGGGCGCGTGCCCGCTGGACGAGAGCGGTGCGACGATCGGCGCCGGCGACGTACGGGCTCAGGCACGAGCGTGCGTCGCGAACCTCACGGCCGCTCTGGCCGCCGCGGGCGCGGACCTGGGTGACGTGCTCAAGACGACCGTGTACGTGGCGTCGGCGCGCCGTACGGACCTCGCCGCCGCCTGGGCGGAGATCCGTACGGCGTTCGGCGAGCACGACGTGCCCAGCACCCTGCTGGGTGTGGCCGTCCTCGGGTACGCCGATCAGCTCGTCGAACTCGAAGCGGTGGCCCTGCGCCGTAATTCGGCCGCGCGGTAATCAATCGGCGACCGAAAAGGATCACCTCTTTCAGCGACGCCTGGGTTCGTTTCTCTATTCGCGGGGATGAATTACTGCGGAAGGGAGACGTCAAATGGGTATCGTTATTGCGGTTCTCCTGCTCGCCCTCATCCTCGGCGGCGTGGGTTTCGCGGTACACGTCCTGTGGTGGATCGCCCTCGCCGTACTGGTGCTCTGGCTGCTCGGCTTCGTCTTCCGCGGAGCAGGGACGGCCGGCGGTCCGCGCAGCCGCTGGTAGCCCGGCGCGTAGAAACACAAGAACGCGTCGCCGCCGCGAGTCAAGCGATGGCGACGCGTTCGCCCGTTTTTCAGAGGTAAATGCGATATCCCCTGATATTCAAATTCCCACCTGTCGCATTGGACACGTTGAGCGCCCCGGACGTCATATCAATCTACCGGTTCGGTATTTCCCCGAAAATCATCGTCCCGCAGATGCCCCGTGTACCAGCCGACCTGAGCGACGCTCGCCGCGTACGCGAGCCACAGGACGAACAGCGCCGCCCCGAGCATGACCAGGAGGCCCGCGAGGAGGAACGCGGCCAGGACGGCCCCGTACAGGAGCCGCAGGGCGCGCTCAGGCGGCCAGCCGCCCGGGAGCGCGCGGTAGACCAGGTACCAGGCCGCCAAGGCGCCACAGAGCACCAGGACGAACACGATCGCGGTCAGCCACGCGTGCGTACCCACGTTCCCGCGCGCCCCGACGAAGAGCAGCGCCACGGCGAGCATCGCCGCCCACGCCACGACCGACACCGCGCTCGGCCACCGCACCACGAGCGAATACATATCGAAGGAGACGCCCCAATCGCTCCTGGAGTTCACGACGCCCCGACGCGGGGCTTGGACGTCGAGCAACCGAAGATATCCACAATCTGTGGACAACCCCCGGGTCATACGGCCCCCACAAGCGCGGAGCCCGGAACAGCCAAAAGCCCCCATCGGATACCCGATGAGGGCTTTGATCTGGTGGGCCTAGGTGGACTTGAACCACCGGCCTCATCCTTATCAGGGATGCGCTCTAACCGACTGAGCTATAGGCCCGTACAGCTGCTCCCGGGTCAGGAAGACCAGGAGGCGACGTCGAGAAACAGTACCCGATCGGCGCCCCAAACCGGTAATCGTTTAGTCCTCCCGGCGGCGGGCAGCCGCGATCACTGATCGGCCTCCTTCAGGGTGACCTCGACACCGCCGACCAGATCGGCGGCCATGTTGTAGATCACCGACCACACCGTGGCCAGGGCCGTGATGAGGAGGACGTTCAGCGTGCCGATCAGGGCGGTGTAGCCGAGGATGTGCGCGGCCGAGAACCAGCTCGCCGGGTTGAGGCCGCCGCTCTTGCCCTGGTCGTTGGAGGTCAGGTCGCGGATCGTGCCGGACAGCGCGTCGAAGACGCCCAGCCACGACAGGATCACGTACAGCACCGCGACGGCGACGAACAGCACCAGGAAGCACACCAGCGACATGATGAAGCTGAACTTCATCACCGACCACGGGTCGAACCGGGCCACCTGGAGGTGCGCCTTCCGCGGCCCCTTGCGGCCGTTGCCGACCTTGTCCGGCTTGCGCAGCGCGTTGGTCAGCTTCGCGGCCCGTGAGGGCGGCTCGATCGCCGCGGGGCCGGAGCCACCCGGGCCACCGCCGGGCATGGCCGCTGACGACAGGGAGCCACTCGGCGTGTACGACGGCGTGTCGGTTCGAGCGCTGCCATAGCCTCGGGACGTCGAAGATCCCATGCCTGCGCCCCTACCCGAAGTCGGCAAGGACTCCCCACTTTCTTGCGGTTTCTTCGCGGAGTCGTCCCGGCTCGACGAACCGTCCTTCGACCCGGCCGAGCCGACGTCCTTCGGCAGCCCGAACGTCGCCGTGCGGTTGCTCGTGTCCTCAGACGACGAAGAGGAAGAGGACGGCAACGACGACGGGAGGGCGTCGATGACCGTCGCGTCGTTGTCGGTCTCCGGTTCGGCCGGAGCGACGTCGCGTACGGTCTCCTCGTTGCTCTTGCCCGCCTTGTCGATGACCGTCTTCTCCGCCTCATCCGGCGCGGAGACGTCGGTGTCGTCGTCCTTGGCGTCCGTCCGGACGGTCACCTCGTCGTTCGGCGGCTTGGCCGCGCTCGTCTTCTTGCGCGTCCGACCGCTCTTGGCGTCCGACCCGGTCGAGCGCTGTCCAGGCTTGCCGTCTGCGCCCTTGCCGGCGTTGGCCGTCATATGACCTCCCCGGGAAGGCGACGCATCGCCTGGTTTACGACCAGGTCAATCACGCGTCGCTCCCTTCCCCGGACTCTGTGTCCGGCTCTGCGTCCGCGTCCTCGATGGACTCTACGTTCCTCGCTATGGCTACGACGCTGTCACCATCGGCGAGGTTCATTAGACGTACCCCCATGGTCGAGCGTCCAGACTGTTTAACGCCGGAGGCTCGCGTACGGATTACGCCGCCGCTCGCGGTGATGGCATAGACCTCATCGTCAGGCCTGACCATGAGAGCGCCCACCAACCGGCCGCGGGTCT
The DNA here is from genome assembly GCF_042429965.1 of Actinoallomurus acaciae. Taxonomy (NCBI): domain Bacteria; kingdom Bacillati; phylum Actinomycetota; class Actinomycetes; order Streptosporangiales; family Thermomonosporaceae; genus Actinoallomurus; species Actinoallomurus acaciae. Next base: position 4,965 of record NZ_JBHLZP010000051.1, on the reverse strand, counting down.
CCACGATCTTAGCGGTCAGAACGCCCTTACCCCCACGGCCATGGAGGGGGTACTGGTCCGCGGGGGTGCGCTTGGCATACCCGCCCTCCGTCGCGACCAGCACATCCTCGCCCTCGCGGACGACGTGCATGTCGAGAACTTCCTGGCCGTCGTCGAAACGCATGCCGATCACACCCGCCGTGGCCCGGCCCATGGGCCGCAGCACATCGTCGCGGGCGGGGAAGCGGATGGCCTGGGCACCGCTGCTGACCATGAGCAGGTCGTCCTCGGGGAAGACCAGGCGCGCGGCGATAACCTCGTCGCCCTCCTCGAGGTTGATCGCGATCAGACCGGCCGAGCGCGGCGAGTCGTACGCCGACAGGGAGGTCTTCTTGACCCGGCCCTGCTTGGTGCCCAGGACGAGGTACGGCGCGACGTCGTAGTCACGCAGGTCCATGACCTCGGCGATCTGCTCGTCCGGCTGGAACGCCAGGAGGTTCGCGACGTGCTGGCCGCGCCCGTCACGGCCGGCCTCGGGCAGTTCGTACGCCTTCGCCCGGTAGACGCGGCCCTTGTTCGTGAAGAACAGGATCCAGTGGTGCGTCGTCGTGACGAAGAAGTGGTCGACGATGTCGTCCTGCTTGAGCTGCGCCCCGCGTACGCCCTTGCCGCCGCGCTTCTGCTCCCGGTAAAGATCGGTCTTGGTGCGCTTGGCGTAACCGCCGCGGGTGATCGTGACGACGACGTCCTCTTCGGCGATGAGGTCCTCCATGGACACGTCGCCGTCGAAGGGAATGATCTGCGTACGGCGCTCGTCGCCGAACTTCTCCACGATCGCGCCGAGCTCCTCGCCGACGATCGTGCGCTGCCGCTCGGGTGAGGCCAGGATGTCGTTGTAGTCCGCGATCTCCGCCATGAGCTTGTCGTACTCATCGGTGATCTGCTGACGCTCCAGGGCGGCCAGCTTGCGCAGCTGCATGTCGAGGATGGCCTGCGCCTGGATCTCGTCGATCTCCAGGAGCTGCATCAGGCCGGTCTGGGCCTCGGCCGCCGACGGCGACCGGCGGATCAGCGCGATGACCTCGTCGATGCGGTCGAGCGCCTTGAGCAGACCGCGCAGGATGTGGGCGCGCTCTTCGGCCTTGCGCAGCAGGAACCGGGTGCGCCGGACGATGACGTCGATCTGGTGGGCGACCCAGTAGCGGACGAACTGGTCGAGGCGCAGCGTGCGCGGGACGCCGTCGACCAGCGCGAGCATGTTCGCGCCGAAGGTCTCCTGGAGCTGCGTGTGCTTGTACAGGTTGTTGAGGACGACCTTGGCGACCGCGTCGCGCTTGAGCACGATCACCAGGCGCTGGCCCGTACGGCCCGAGGTCTCGTCACGGACGTCGGCGACGCCGGTGATCTTGCCTTCCTTGACCTGCTCGGCGATCTTCAGCGCGAGGTTGTCGGGGTTGACCTGGTAGGGGAGCTCGCTGACGACCAGGCAGGTGCGGCCCTGGATCTCCTCCACCTCGACGACGGCCCGCATCGTGATCAGGCCGCGGCCCGTGCGGTAGGCCTCCTCGATGCCCCGGCGGCCGACGATCAGGCCGTGGGTGGGGAAGTCGGGACCCTTGATGCGCTCGATCAGCGCGTCGAGCAGCTCCTCGTCGGAGGCGTCGTAGTTCTCCAGGTACCACTGGACGCCGGCGGCCACCTCGCGCAGGTTGTGCGGCGGGATGTTGGTCGCCATGCCGACCGCGATGCCGGCCGAGCCGTTGACCAGCAGGTTGGGGAAGCGGCTCGGCAGGACTTCGGGCTCCTGCGAGCGACCGTCGTAGTTCGGCGCGAAGTCGACGGTCTCCTTCTCGATGTCGCGCAGCATCTCCATGGCCAGCGGCGCCATGCGGCACTCGGTGTACCGCATGGCGGCGGCCGGGTCGTTGCCCGGCGAGCCGAAGTTGCCGTTGCCGTCGACCAGCGGGTAGCGCAGCGCCCAGGGCTGGGCGAGCCGCACGAGCGCGTCGTAGATCGCGCTGTCGCCGTGCGGGTGGTAGTTACCCATGACGTCACCGACGACGCGAGCGCACTTGAAGTAGCCGCGGTCGGGGCGGTAACCGCCGTCGTACATGGCGTACAGCACGCGGCGGTGCACCGGCTTGAGGCCGTCGCGGACCTCGGGCAGCGCGCGGGACACGATGACCGACATCGCGTAGTCGAGGTAGCTGCGCTGCATCTCGACCTGGATGTCGACCGGTTCGACCCGATCCTGTGGACCGTCGGGCGGCAGCGTAACGTCCGTCACGAAAGACCTCTTCCAGCTTGTGGTGTGCGGAGCGCGGGCGAGCCCGCGCCACCGTCAGATGTCGAGGAAGCGCACGTCCTTGGCGTTGCGCTGGATGAACGAGCGCCGGGCCTCGACGTCTTCACCCATGAGCACGGTGAACAGCTCGTCGGCCTGCGCGGCGTCGTCAAGGGTGACCTGCAGCAGGATCCGGTTCTCCGGGTCCATGGTGGTGTCCCACAGCTCCGTGGCGTTCATCTCGCCGAGACCCTTGAAGCGCTGGACGCCGTCGCGAGGACGCGGGTCGCGCTTGCCCGCCGCGATGCCCTGCTCGATGACCGCGTCACGCTCCCGGTCGGAGTAGGCGTAGTCGGAGTCCGATCCGCGTGCGTCCCACTTGATCTTGTAGAGCGGCGGCTGGGCGAGGTAGACGTGGCCGGCCTCGACCAGGGGCTTCATGAAGCGGAACAGCAGGGTCAGCAGCAGCGTGCGGATGTGCTGGCCGTCGACGTCGGCGTCGGCCATCAGGATGATCTTGTGATACCGCAGCTTCTCGATGTCGAACTCGTCGTGGATGCCGGTGCCCAGGGCGGTGATCATCGCCTGGACCTCGTTGTTCTTCAGGACCCGGTCGATGCGGGCCTTCTCCACGTTGAGGATCTTGCCGCGGATCGGGAGGATCGCCTGGTACTGGGGGTTGCGGCCGCCCTTCGCGGAGCCGCCCGCCGAGTCGCCCTCCACGACGTAGATCTCGCACTTGCCCGGGTCGGTGGACTGGCAGTCCGACAGCTTGCCGGGCAGCGAGGTCGACTCCAGCAGGCTCTTGCGGCGGGTCAGGTCGCGGGCCTGGCGGGCGGCGATGCGGGCGCGTGCCGCCTGCGTGGCCTTGTTGATGACCTCTTTGGCCTCGCCGGGGTTGGCGTCGAGCCAGCCGCGCAGGTTCTCATACATCGCGCGCTGGACGAACGACTTGGCCTCGGTGTTGCCGAGCTTGGTCTTGGTCTGGCCCTCGAACTGCGGGTCGGCCAGCTTGATCGAGATGATCGCGGTCAGACCCTCGCGTACGTCCTCACCGGCGAGGTTGTCGTCCTTGCCCTCGCGCAGGAGCTTCTGCTCGCGCGCGTACTTGTTGACGACGGTCGTCAGCGCGGCGCGGAAGCCCTCCTCGTGGGTGCCGCCCTCCGCCGTGTTGATCGTGTTGGCGAAGGTGTGGACGGATTCGGAGTAGGACCCGCTCCACTGCATGGCGACCTCGACCGACATGCCGTCGACCTCGTCGCTGAACGCGATCACCGACTGGTGGACGGCTTCTTTCTTGGCGTTGAGATAGCGGACGAAGTCCTCGATGCCGCCCTCGTAGTGATACGTGACGGTCTTGGGCTCGCCGTTGATGTGCTCGGGCCGCTCGTCGGTCAGCGTGATCGACAGCCCTCGGTTGAGGAAGGCCATCTCCTGCATGCGCCGGCTGAGGGTCTCGAAGTTCCACTCGAGCGTCTCGAAGATCGAGTCGTCGGGCCAGAAGGTGATGACGGTGCCGGTGTCCTCGGTCGCCTCGCCCTTGACCAGCGGGCCCTCGGCGCCCTGCCAGGTGTAGGACTGGCGCCACACGTGGCCGTCGCAGCGGACCTCGGCCTCCAGCCGGGTGGACAGCGCGTTGACCACCGCAGAACCGACACCGTGCAGACCACCGGAGACGGCGTAGGACTTGCTGTCGAACTTGCCGCCGGCGTGCAGCGTCGTGAGGACGACTTCGATCGCCGGGCGCTTCTCGACGGGATGCTCGCCCACGGGGATGCCCCGACCGTTGTCGGTCACGCGGACGCCACCGTCGGCGAGCAGCGTCACCGTGATCGTGTCGGCGTATCCCGCGAGGGCCTCGTCGACGGAGTTGTCGACGATCTCGTAGACGAGGTGGTGCAGACCGCGCTCGCCGGTGGAACCGATGTACATCCCGGGGCGCTTACGAACCGCCTCCAGGCCTTCTAGGACAGTGATCGAGCTAGCGTCGTACGCCAAGTGGAGATCCTCCTGCCGGAGGACACTCGCCGCGCAGCTCCCCGTACAACAAGCGGGGCGCCCGATCCACGGGCGGCCCGCAACGGCGATCGTGTCCTGTATCCGCTCCTATTCTATCCAGACCAGCCCCCTTCCTGGGCCATGAAGAGCGTTGTAAGCGCGTATGAGCCCTGAAACCGGCCCCTTGGGGATCCCCCTATTGGGTCTGGGGGGTAACGCGGCGTACGGACGGCGAAATCGTGCCGAGCTTCTCGCTTCCGTGCCGCTGTCAACCAGTTCCGCACAAGCTGTGGATAACTCGTCAGGAAGCGGTGCTCCGGCCCCTCGGGGCGGATCGGTCAGGTGCGCGGACGGCGTCCGCCGGTCACGCGCAGCCGGCCCTTGCCGCGCTGCCCGCTCGCCGGTCCGACGACCTTGACTCGCTGCACGGTGCCGTGGCCGAGATCCTCGTTGAGGCGCTTGACGAGATTGGCGGCCAGCAGCCGCACCTGGGTCGCCCAGTTGGCGGAGTCGGCGGCGATCACCAGGACGCCTTCCTCGAACGACTCGGGTTTGGTGTGTTCGGCCAGCTCGGGGCCCACGATCTGCGGCCAGCGGCCGAAGACGCCGCCGACGGCCGCGCGCTCCTGCCAGCCGCGGGCGGCCAGGAGTTCGCGGATCGCGGGTCCGAACGCCGTCGGGTCACCGCCGCGGCCGGGCTCGCG